>NZ_JBSHAM010000071.1:0-42394 GCF_053611505.1 Amycolatopsis sp. NPDC054798
GTCCGTGAAGGGGACCATGAGGGAATCAGATTCCCTCAAGGAGCCCTTCACGGACAGCGGGCGGCCGCGTCAGGCGACCTCGGTGGAGCGGGTGCGGGCGGCGCGGGCGCTCCACCGTCCGTCGTGCCGGTCCACCCGGATCGGGTGGCCGAACGCCCGGCTGATGCTGGCTGTGGTCACGGCCTGTTCGATCGGCCCGGACGAGACCACCGCGCCGTCTGCGATGAGCAGCGCGTGCGTCGTCGTCTCCGGCAGTTCCTCCAGGTGATGAGTGACCACGATCGAGGCGAGCCGGGGATGGGTCCGGGTCAGCAGGTCGATCGTTTCGAGCAGCTGCTCGCGGGCCGCGACGTCCAGGCCGGTGGACGGTTCGTCGAGCAGCAGCAGCCGGGGGTCGCTGATCAGCGCGCGGGCGATCAGGGCGCGGCCGCGTTCGCCCTGGGACAGCGTCGGCCAGCGTTCGCCGGCCTTGCCGTCCAGGCCCAGCAAGCCGATGAGCTCGTCGGCCTGCTCGGTTTGGGAAACGGTGGGCTGCCAGCGCGGCGGGGTGTCGATGCTCCCGGTGATCCCGGTCAGCACGACTTCCCGGATGGTGAGCGGCGAACGCAGCGGATGCCGCGGGTCGACGTGCCCGATGCTGCGGCGCAGCGCCTGCAGTTCGACCCGGCCGAGCCGTCCGCCGAGCACGTCGACGGTGCCGGCGGTCGGATGCGTGACCGCGCCGCAGAAACCGAGGATCGTGCTCTTCCCGGCTCCGTTCGGGCCGAGCAGCGTCCAGTGTTCGCCCGCCCGCACGGTCAGGTTCACGCCGTGCAGGATTTCCTTGCCCTGCCTGCGGAACACGACGTCGGTCAGCCGCAGCACGACCTCGCTCACGAAAGGGCCTCCTTCAAGGCGGTCAGGTGCGCCCGGCTCAGCTCCGCGGCGGCGGACGCGTCTTTGCCCGCGATCGCGTCGACGAGCGCCAGGTGCGCGGCTTGGTCTTCCTCCGGCGCGGTCATGGGCCGGGCGCGCAGCATGTCCGTCATCGCGCGGTGGACGCGCGGCACGAAACTGTCGAACAGTTCGATCAGCACGTCGTTGTGCGCGGCGACCAACACCGTGCGGTGAAACGCGGTGTCGGTGTCCACCAGGGTT
Organism: Amycolatopsis sp. NPDC054798; assembly: GCF_053611505.1. Taxonomy (NCBI): domain Bacteria; kingdom Bacillati; phylum Actinomycetota; class Actinomycetes; order Pseudonocardiales; family Pseudonocardiaceae; genus Amycolatopsis; species Amycolatopsis sp. NPDC054798. Next base: position 1,138 of record NZ_JBSHAM010000071.1, read on the forward strand.
TCGACGTCCGGATCGCCGATCGCGCGAGCGGCGAGCGCGCGGCGGATCGCGCGCAGGTCGGTCGGCGTCCGCCGGTGCGCGGCGAGGGCGGCGGCTTCTGCTTCGATGGCGATGCGCGCCTCGATCACCGCGCCGATGGTGGCGCGGCGCAGCACCGCGTCCCAATCCTCGGCGACGTCCAGCGCGGTCACGAAAACCCCGGCGCCCTGGCGGGAATCCAGCACGCCTTTGCCCGCCAATTCGCGGATCGCTTCGCGCACTGTCGAACGGCCGACGCCGAGCTGCGCGGCCAAAGTCGTTTCCCCGGGCAATTTGCGGCCGAGCGGCCATTCGCCGGCGCGAATGCGTCCCAGCAGGACTTCGGCGGCCTGCGCGGCGAGCGGATGCCGTTGCACGAGAGGGGACATCACCGGGGCTTTCTGGTCGGGCGGACGGGAGCGATGCTACTGCGGGACATTCGCGGAACCGGCTGTCGAGTGTGGAGCGTCACTAGTCTACTTGTCTGAGGAGCTCGAGATTTTCTGACCCGTTCGGGTGGGTTACGGTGTTTCGAGTGCCGGATCCGGGCCGCGCCGGGTGAGGATCGGCCGCATGCGTGCCAGGAAAATCGCCCTCCCGGGCGGAGCTATCGCCGCGGCGGTGTGCGCGGTGGCGTTCGTCGCCGGTCCGGGAGCGAGCGCCGCTCCGTTGCCCGGCGGTCTCGGCCCGTGCGTCGGCGACGCCTGCCCCGGCAAGTACCCGCCGGTCAACAACGGATCGTTCGCGGGACGGGACAGCGGCATCAACGTCTTCGCCGGCGGCGATTTCCTGGTGCGCGAAGCAGCGGCCGAGGCGGAAGGCCGGGTCGTCGTGCTCGGCGGCTTCGACATGGCGAAGCGGCCCGGTGTTTCCTCGATCTACAACGTCGGCGTCGTGGGCGTCGGCTCGCGGGTGCCCCCGCCGGACGGCAGCGACTTCCTCACCACCGGCAAGGACGTCACCGTCGCGCCGAACCAGCGGCTTCTCGCCGAGGACGGCGTCGTGCGGTACGGCGGCGCCGTCACCGGAACCGTGGTCGGCACGCTGAAACAGGACCCGAACGCGGCCGACCCGTACCAGCAGCTCCGGCCGCAGCTGCAGGAAGCCAGCACCTGCTACAGCAAGTCCGCGGCGACCGGGACGGCGAAGAACGAGGGCTACCGCACGCTGTTCACCGGCGACGGGAAGTCCGCGCTGCAGGTGTTCACCGTCGATTTCGACCTCACCGGACCCGGCGGCGGCCTGCAGGGCCTCGAATTCACCGGGATCCCGGAGGGTGCGACCGTCCTGGTGAACCTCGTCGGCGGCAACCGCGTGATCAACACCTACAGCGGCGACCTCGCCGACCAGGACCCGATCAACCGCCTGCGCGAGAAGCTGCTGTGGAACTTCCCGGACGCGTCGAAGGTGAAGATCGCCGGGCAGGCGCAGTTCCAGGGCAGCGTTCTGGTCGGCAACCCGGCCAGCGACACGACGGTCACCGCGTCGGGCACCAACGGCCGGTTCTTCACCGCGGGCAACCTGCTTCACACGTCCGACGGCGCGGCGGGCGGCCAGGAGTTCCACGCCTACCCGTTCACCGGCGACCTGCCGGACTGCGCGACCCCGACGACGACGCCCACGACGTCCACCAGCACGACGTCCACGTCGACCAGCGGCACCACGACGTCGACCGAGCCGACCAGCTCGACCAGCACCACCAGCACCACGACGTCGAGCACGGAGCCGACGTCCAGCACGTCGAGCACCACGTCGACTTCCTCCACGACGACTGAGCCGACGAGCACCACGTCGTCCAGCACCACGTCGAGTGCCACGTCATCGAGTGCCACGTCGACGACGTCCACCAGCTCCACGACATCCACCACCCCGACGGAATCCTCGACCGCGCCGACGAGTTCGTCCTCCAGCGCGACGTCCTCCAGCTCGCGGCCCACGTCCTCGGCCAGCAGCACGAGCCCGGCGACGTCCAGCTCGTCGTCGGAGGCACCGGCCCCCATCACCACCACGAGCGGCAACTCCGGCGGCGTCGCCCCGGGCACCGGCCCGTCCGGTCAGGGCCCGCTCGCCTCGACCGGCGCGGACATCCGCGGCTACCTGATCGGCGGCGGTGCGCTGCTGCTCATCGGCGGCGCGCTGGTGGCAGTGGCGGTTCGCCGCAAGCGCTCCTGACCCACGCAGTGAAGGACTCCTTGAGGGAATCTGATTCCCTCAAGGAGTCCTTCACGGACAGTCAGACGGGGGTGCGGGAGGCGCGGTACTCGGCGGCCCGGGCTTCGTAGGCACGGAGTTCTTCTTCCCGGTCCGGCACGTCCTGCTGGCCGCCGTCCGGTTGGTCGGCGAAGAAGCCCCGCAACGCCTCGTTCGAGTCGGCGGCGAGCTGTCCGGTGCGGGCGAACATCGCCGTTTCGTAGCGGGTCAACGCGGCTTCGACGGTCGGCTCCTCGTGCAGCGCGTGCGCCAATTCCGCACCGTCGAGCAGCGCCAGGTTCGCGCCGTGCCCGCCGAACGGGGCCATCGCGTGCGCGGCGTCGCCGAGCGCAGTGATGCCCGGGACCCGTTCCCAGGTCAGGGGAGCGGGCAGCGCGGTGAACGCGCGCGCCACGTAATCGCCGTCGTTGTCGGTCAACAGCGGGCGCACTGCTGAGCCCCAGTCGCGGAACTCGCGCAGCAGGAACTCTCGCACCGAAGCGCGGTCAGTCAGGTCGACGCCTTCCCGCGTGGCCCAGTCCTCTTCGGCGCGGAAGGCCACGTAACCGCGGATCACGCCGTTGCTGTTGCGCTGCACGATCACCGCCCGGCCGGCACCGTCGCTGGTGAACAACTGGCCGTCGCCGACCAGGGCCGCGATGCCGGGATGCCGGGTTTCGACATCGTCGAACCGGACATCCAAAAAGGACACTCCGAGGTATTCCGGCATCGCGTCGGTGAGGCGGCGGCGCACCTTCGACCAGGTGCCGTCCGCGCCGATCACGACGTCGGTGTCCACTGTGGACCCATTGGCGAACTTCAGGCGGTGGACGCCGTTTTCGGTCGTCAGCCCGGTGAGCTTGTGTCCCCAGTGGACGGTGCCGGGCGTGAGCTGTTCGTACAGCATGGTGCGCAGCTGGCCGCGGTCGATTTCCGGCGCGGCGGTGTCGTCGCCGGCGGGGGCGAACACCTTCAGCAGGGTGCCGTGGTGGTCGCGTCTGGTCATGGCTTGGCCTTCGGTGCGGGCCAAGGCGTGGAAGGCGGGCAGCAGCCCGGCGTCTTCCAGCGCGATCTGCCCGCTGTCGGCGTGCAGGTCGAGCGTGCCGCCGGGATCGCGTGCATCCACGGCGGCGTCGGCGTCGTAGACGGTCGCGGCGATGCCGTGGCCGTGCAGGACGTGTGCGGCGAGCAGCCCGCCAGGGCCGCCGCCGACGATCGCGATGCGCGGTGACTTTTTCATGGTCTTCCCCTCTCGTGCCGGTGGTCTGAACCCAGCATAAGTGGAACCATGCAAAAAGTGCAACTGTGCAACTTAGTGAGTCATTGCACTCTAGTTGGACGGCCGCTTCGCCTCCAGTCCGGCGAGCACGATCCCGAGCGCGTAGCCAAAGCTGTCGCCGACCGTGCTCCCGGCCGCTTGCCGTTCTCGCATCCCCTGTGCCATTAGCGGAAACGGGATGCTCTCGATCGTTGCCTCCAGATCGTCCGGCCAGGTCTGGTCCTCGACGGCGCGGCCGAGAATGAAGTGGATGTACACCCCGGCGCACCGGGTCGCGTCGGCGAGCGGGAACCCGGCCCGGTGCAGCACATCCACCGCTCGCTCGGCGAACTCGCCCAGCGAGCGGGCGATCCGGAGGTCCGCGCCGAGGGCGATCCGGGCACCGTCTCGATGGCTCAGAAGTGCGGCATGCAAGGCGGTGCCCGCTTGTTCCAGCCAGGACAGCCAAGGGGTGTCCCGCGGCGGGAGATTGTTCAGGACCGGGGCGACGAGGGCGTCGGCGAGGTGGTCGAGCAGGGCCCGCTTGCTGCTGAAATGCCAGTACAACGCGGGTGCCTTGACACCGAGCCCGGTGGCGAGGCGGCGCACGGTCAGCTTGTCGAGGCCGTCGGCGTCGACCAGGGCGAGCGCCGTCCGGACCGCGGCGGGGATCTCGATGGGCAAGGCGGTTGCCTCCTTAACTAGTTCAGGGCAGTCTAGTCTTTAACAAGTTAAGGAGAGTCATGGACGCAGACGTGGTGGTCGTCGGGGCCGGACCGGTCGGCCTGTTCCTCGCCGCCGAACTCCGGCTCGGCGGCATCCGGCCGGTGGTGGTCGAGCGGCTCGCGCAGCCCGCGACGGAACGGAAGGCGCGCGGTATCGGCGTGCTCGCGACGGAGGCGCTGACCCGGCGTGGTCTCGGACCGCAGCTGGCCGCAGCGCACGAGGAGGGAATGCGGGATTTCGAGCGCGACCACGGCAGTCCGCTTGGCCACTTCGCGAACATCCACAAACTCCTCCCGGACGACGAACGCCCTCGCACGCACATTTGGCAGCCGGAACTGGAACAGTTGCTCGCCGGACACGCGGACGCGCTCGGCGTCCCGGTGCGGCGGGCGCACCGGGTGACCGCGATTGAGTCTGATGTGGACGGTTTGACGGCGGTTGTCGAGACGTCGCAAGGAGAAGAGCGGATCACGGCGGCTTATCTGGTCGGCTGCGACGGTGGCCGGGGGAAGGTCCGGAGCTTCGCCGGGTTCGGCTTCCCCGGCACGCCGCCGCTGCTGCGGACGATCGCGGGCCAAGTCCGGTTCGAGGGGCCGGTGCCGCCCTCCGGGCGGTATTCCGGCGGAACGTTCATGCACGGCGGCGACATGGCTGGAGTCACCGAGCCTGCCCGCGACGGCGAGCCGGACGGTCCGGTCACCCCGGCGGAATTGGCGGCGGCGGTCCGGCGGGTGACCGGCGAGGACGTCGTCGTGGCGGAGGTGCGCGATTCCCGCCGGTTCGCCGACCAGGCGCGGCAGGCCGACGACTACCGGCGCGGCCGGGTTCTCCTCGCGGGCGACGCCGCGCACGTGCACTCGCCGAGCGGCGGACAGGGACTCAACCTCGGCCTGCTGGACGCGGCGAACCTCGGCTGGAAGCTCGCCGCGGTCGTGCGCGGGGAAATGCCGGATACGTTGCTGGACAGCTACTTCCGCGAACGCGGCCCGGCCGGCGCGGCGGTGCTGCGCAATACGCGGGCGCAATCGGCGTTGCTCGCGCCGGGGCCGCACGTCGACGCGCTGCGGGAGATTGTCGCGGAGCTGATGGAGCTGCCGCAGGCGAACCGGTACTTCTCGGAACTGCTGTCCGGAGTGACGCAGCGGTACGAATTCCCTTATCCCGCCGAGGAACCAGTCGGGCTGCACAGTCCGGAACAGTCTCTTGTGGACGATGAGGGCCGAGCCACCCGGCTGTCGGACCACACCCGCACGGGGCGGGGCGTGCTGGTGCTCGATCCGGACAGTCGTGATCTCGCCGCGCTGGCGGCCGGGCGCGTCGAGGTGGTGCCGGTGACGAATACCGAGTCGTTTTTGCTGCGTCCGGACGGGGTTATCGCCTGGGCTGGGGGAGAAGCCGAGTTGAAGGTCGCACTGGACACCTGGTTCGGCTAGGCGTTGGCGCGGCTCCGCCACAGCAGCCAGCCGAAGTACGGTGCCCCGATCAGCGCGGTCACCAAGCCTGCTGCGATCTGGGTCGGTGCGAGAACCGTGCGGCCCACCGTGTCCGCGACGCACACCAGCACCGCTCCCAGCGCGGCAGCCACCGGCAGCGAGCGCGCGTGCTTTGAGCCTACCAACGCCCGCGCGGCGTGCGGGGCGACGAGCCCGACGAATCCCAGCGCACCGACCGCACACGCAGCGGCGGCGGTGAGCACCGCGGCGAGTGCGGCGAACGCGAGGCGGGACCGGTCCAGCGGGACGCCGAGCACTCGCGGCACGTCCTCGTCGAGCGAGACCAGGTCGAGCGTCCGTGCGCTCGACAACGCGATCGGCAGCGCGATGACCAGGCACAACAGCACCGGCAGGACCTGGCTGAACTCCCGGCCGTAGGTCGATCCGGCGAGCCAGGTGAGCGCGAGGTGCGCGTTCCACGGCGAGGTGAGCACCACGACGAGCGTCGTGATCGCCTGAGCGCCTGCGCTGACGCCGATGCCGACCAGCACGAGCCGGTCCGACGACAACCCGCGCCCGGCCGAACCGCGGCCGGTGGCGAGCCAGTGCACGAGGGCGAACGTCGCGAAAGCGGCGGCGGTCGCCGCGCCCATCATCGGCCAGGTCCCGATGCCGGGTACCAGAAGCACGACGCTGATCGCGCCGACGCTCGCGCCCGGCGTCACGCCGAGCAGGCTCGGTTCGGCCAGCGGATTGCGGCAGATCGCCTGCACCAGCGAACCCGCGACGGCCAGTGCCGCGCCGCCGAGCAGCGCGGCGAGCATCCGCGGCCAGCGCAGGTCGAGCGCGAACGACACTTCGGTGCCGGACACCCCGCGCAGCCAGTTCAGGACGTCGCCGAGCAGCACGATCCGGTCGCCGAGCAGAAGCGCGGCGATTACCGCGCCGACGAGCGCGACCGCCAGCACGACGCCAGTCCCGGCGACCCAGCGGCGCGACCGGACGGTGCCGTGCGTGCCGCGTGCGGACGGGGTTCCGGACGGCTGCCGCCGCGCCAGCCAGACCAGCACGGTCGCGCCGGCGAGGGTCGTCACGACGCCGGTCGGCACCGCGACCGCTTTGTCGGCGGGAACGAGAGCGCGCAGCAGGACGTCCGCGGCCACGACGACCAGCGCCCCGGTCAGCCCGGCGAGCGGCAGCAACAGCGGATGCTTGCCTAGCCCAGGAACCCGCGCGGCCAGCAGCCGCGCGATCACCGGCGCGCACAGGCCGACGAACCCGATCGGCCCGGCGACGGTCACCGCGACCGCCGAAAGCAGCACCGCCACGACCACTGCGAAGGTGCGCGTGCGGCGCACGTCGATGCCCAGCACGCGCGCGTGGTCGTCGCCCAAGCCGAGGACGTCGAGCCGGTGCGCGAGCAGGAGAGTGGCCAGGACGCCGATCGCGATCACCGGTGCGGCAAGGGAAACCTGCCGCAGTCCGGATTGGACAGTCGTGCCGCTGCCCCAGCCGTACAGCCCGGCTGTCCGCTCCTGGAACAACATCAGCAGCACGGACGTGAGCGCGGTCAGCGCCAGCGCGATCGCGGACCCGGCGAGCACGAGCCGGGCCGCTCCGCCGCTGCTGCTGCGCGCGACGAGCAACACCAGCCCGGCCGCCGCGAGTCCGCCGACGAAGGCGACGATTCCGTTGACGTAGAAGGGAAGCGAGATGCCGAACGCCGCGACGCCGACGACCGAGACGTACGCGCCGGCGTTGACCGCGAGCGTGTCCGGCGAGGTGAGCGGGTTCCGCGCCACCGATTGCAGCACGCACCCCGCGAACCCGAGCGCCAGCCCCACGAGCAGCGCCGCGGCCAGCCGGGGGAGCCGGCTGGCCACGAGCACCGCCACCGCCTGGCTGCGCGCGTCGTCGTCCGTGCCGGGGAAAACGGCGCGGAGGAGTTCGCCGAGCCCGACGTGCGACGTGCCCTGGAGCAGGTGCACGGCGGACAGGACGAGCAGCGCGACGATCCCGCTGAGGAAGACGACGGACGCGGTGAGCCGCGGCTTGCGCGAGGCGAGCGGCCGGGCGGGTGCGGGGGCTGGTGCGGTCATCTGATCAGCGCGTCAACGCGCCGGTGAGCGCGTCCACGTAGGCGATCGCCGACTTCGGGCCGCCGAACATCCAGATGCCGTCCGGGATCCGGTGCAGCTTCCCGGCCTTGACGAACGGCAGCTGCTTCCACACCGCGTTGCCCGCGAGGTCCTGGGCGAAGACGTCGGCTTCGGAGGCGTTGGCGGCGTAGACGAAGGACGTGGCCGGATCGGTGATCTTGGTCAGGCCTTCGACGTCGGTGGAAGCGAGGCCGTACACCTTGTCGCCCTCGCCGGTCCACTGGTTGGCGGCGCCGAGCTCGCTGGCGACGCTGCCGAGGAACGAGCCCTTCGTGTACATCCGGACGGTGACCGTGCCGGACGTCGAGTAGCCGTCGGCCATGACGAACTTGGCCCCGGACTTGCCCGCGTCGGCCAGCTTCTTCTTGCCCTCGGAGACCTTGGCGTCGAAATCGGCGAGCAGCTTGCGGCCCTGCTCCTGCGTTCCGGTGGCCTCGGACAGCGTGGTCACGGTCTTGCGCAGGTAGCCGATCGGGTCGGCGGAATCGGAGCCGCGCAGCGTGAGCACCTTCGTCTGCTTCGACAGCTGCGCGATGACGTTCTCCGGCAGGTCCGTGGTGGTGACCACGAGATCCGGGTGCAGCGCGGCGATCGCGTCGAGGCTCGGCTCGCCGCGGGTGCCGACGTCCGGAGTGGACGCGGCGAGCGGCATGACCTTGTCGTAAGTGTTGTAGCCCTTGACGTCCGCCGCGCCGATCGGCTTCACGCCCAGCGCCAGCAGGTTCTCGGTGAGGCCCCATTCCAGCGACACGATCTTGGCGGCGGGCGCGGGCAGGTCGACCTTGCCGCGCTCGTCGGTCAGGTGGACCGGGCCGGAGGGCTTCGCGGTGGCGGCCTGGCCTTGGTCCGCGGGGGCTTCGGTGGTGCCGCAGGCGGCGAGCGCGACCGTGGCGAGCACGGCTGCCGCGGCCGTCAGGACCGTTCTGCGGGCAGGACGAGAGAACACACTGGACACGGGGTTTTCCTTCGAACTAGGGGATGGGTCAAGCTGAGCGGACCGGCCGCGGCCGGGCGGTGTGCCGTCCGACCGGGCGCGTGCGGACGCGCCCCTCGTCGTCGACGTGGACGTCGATGCGCAGGCCGTAGACGTCGCTGAGCAGATCGGCGGTCAGCACGTCGGCCGGGCGGCCGGTGGCGCGCACGGCGCCGCGGCACAGCAGCACCACCTCGTCGGCGACGGCGGCGGCCTGGTCGAGGTCGTGCAGCACGACGCCGACCGCGACGCCGTGCACGTCGGCGAGGTCGCGGACCAGATCGAGCGTTTCGATCTGGTAGCGCAGGTCCAGGAAGGTGGTCGGCTCGTCGAGCAGGACGACGCCGGTGTCCTGGGCGAAGCAGGTGGCCAGCCAGACGCGCTGGAGTTCGCCGCCGGACAGCTCGTCGACCGGGCGCTCGGCCATCGCGTCGACGCCGGTGTGCCGCATGGCCCGCTCGACCAGCTCCGGGCCCTCGGGGTCGCCGGAGCCGAAACGGCCGCGGTAGGGATGGCGGCCGTAGGAGACGACGTCGCGCACGCGCACGCCGCCGGGCGTGGGGCGCGACTGGGTCAGCAGCGTGACGTGGCGGGCGAACTCCTTGGGGGACAAGGCGAGCGCGTCTTGCCCGGCCAGGGCGACGTCGCCGGCGGTCAGCGGGTGCAGCCGGGCGAGCGAGCGCAGGAGCGTCGATTTTCCGGAGCCGTTCGGGCCCACCAGGACGGTGACCGCGCCCGCGCGCAGGACGATCTCGGCGTCCTGGACCACCGGCTTTCCGCCGTAGCCGAGCGCGAGCCCGGTGCCGGCGAGCGCCGGTGCTTCCGGCCAGGAGTGACTCATGAAGGTTAGCCTAACCTGATCGAGTGAAATTCTGAAAGCGCCCGCACCGGCGGTGTCGGACGTCACGGGCGTTTTGTACCGGCCCCGCCCGCCAGGATGTGAAACGCCTTTGCCGCGACTCGTCGCCGCTCTAGCTTCTGATCGGGTCAGAGGTTTTCGGATTTCCGGGTGACGAGGGGAGCCGGTGCGTGGCCACGGGCGAACTCGCGACGACGACGCTGCCAGTCGGGGCAAGCTGGCTCGGGTCCCGCATCGGCGAGCGCACCGCGCGGGGCGTGGCCGGGACGGTGTCCGGCCTGATCCGCGAGGGGGAAGTGCCGCCCGGCACGCGGCTGCCCACCGTGCGGGCGCTGGCCGCGGAGCTTTCGGTCAGCCCCACGACGATCGCCGAAGCCTGGTCGCAACTGCGCGCGGCCGGGTTGATCGGCACCGGACGGCGGCGCGGCACGATAGTGCTGGAACCGCCCTCGAGCCCGCCGCCGGAGCGGGCGTTTTCCGGCTGGCAGGCGGTCGATCTGGAACACGGCCTGCCGGACCCGGGACTGCTGCCGCCGCTGGAGGACGCCGTCGCGGCCGGTGTCCACACGGAACGGTTCGGCGGGCCGGTCAAGAACTCGATCACGCCGCAGCTGCGCGCCGCGGTGAAGCCGACGTGGCCGTTCGCCGCCGAATCGTGGACTGTCGCGGCCGGCGGTCAGGACGGGATGATGCTGGCCTGCCAGGCGGTCGCGCGGCCGGGCGACGTGATCGCGCTGGAAGCGCCGACCACGCCCTGGTTGCGCGAGCTGCTGCGCCGGTCGCGGATCCACGTGGTCCCGGTGCGTTGCGACGAGAACGGGCCGGTGCCGTCCTCTTTGGCCGCTGCGCTGGAACACCGTCCGGTCGCGTTCGTCTACCAGCCGCGCGCGCAGTCGCCGCTCGGCCATTCGGTTCCGGCGGACCGGCTAGCGGAACTCGCCGCCGTACTGTCCGAAGAGGACATCGCGGTGATCGAGGACGACGACTTCGGGCCGTTGGCTTCGGCTCCGTCGTTGAGTCTCGGTGCGCAGCTGCCCGGCCGGGTGCTGCTGGTGCGGTCGTACTGCACGGCGTTCGGGCTTGAACTGCGGAGCTGCGTGATCGGCGGTTCGCAGGCGCTGGTGGAACGGGTGCGGCAGCAACGCGGGCCGGGAACGGTGTGGTCGAGCCGGATTCTCCAGGACGCGCAGGCGTTTCTGCTGACCGACCCCGGCAGCGCGGAACTGCTGAACCGGGCCCGGAATCGGTACGCGCACCGGCGGGCGGCGCTGACGGAAGCGTTGCGGGAACACGGGATTTCGGTGCGGGCGCGGGACGGGCTGACGTTATGGGTGCCGGTTCCGGAGGAATCGCGGACGTTGATGACGTTGGCGGCCAACGGGGTTTCCGCCGGGTCGGGGACCCGCGCGGGGAATCCGGGGACGCCGCATATCCGGGTGGCTACCGGGCAGTTGCCGGACGATCCGGCGTTGGTGGCGGACCTGGCCCGGATGATCGCCCGGGCGGCTCGGCGGCCTTGAGGCCTGTTGTGGACGGATCTGTTCGGGTGCCGCTCATTGGACCGCATGCTGCGCTCGATCCGGAGGCGGTCTGACGTCGAGGCTGATGTGTCGGAGAGACGGGATTTGGCCACTTCCACGGTGCCGGGCCCGCTTTCTGTCCACTTTGGATTATTGAGTGAGCGCATGGCGGCAACGCATCAGGTTGTGGAAGGCGTACTCGCGGATTGACGCGATGCGGTTGTCTGCCTTGTCGGCGTTGATGACGGGTTGGGCGTGAACGACCGCGCGGTTTTCACGGTCGCCGCGACCTGCTGGGGCGGCCTGTCCGGCAGTTCTGTCCTGCGTGGAGTGCGCGAGTTCATGCGGACCAACGCAGGCTGCGAGCGAGGTTCCGATTGTCGCGAGGTCGTCACCGGTTCAGGTCTCGGAGCCCAACGACACGGTCAACACCGCCTCGAATGGATGAATTTAGGGGCGGAAGCGCGAAAACGATCATGCGAGGAAAGTCTCTGACATGCGGCTTCCCGAGTTCGGAGTTTGCACGTTTTTTCGCTGAGAATGCAAAACGCCTGAGGGTATTGACGGCCGGAAACCAGCCCGGCATTGTCTTGCCGTGTCGATCGTGGATCGCCCGTAACGGGGAGCGTGATGCCTGATGTCGCTTAGTCAATTAGAGGTTCTGAATCGGCGTTTCGAGGAATTCGTCGATGCTGATACGTTGCCCGCGCTGGATGCCTGGGCGCTCGGCGTCGAAAGCGAGCAACAGTGGCTGCGCGGCGGCGAAGTGAGGGACCTCCTTGCCGACCGGTCGACCGAGCAGTCGGCCCGGGACGCTGTCTGGGGCGAGCTTGTCCGGCGCGTCCAGCGGGAGAAGGAGCCGTGGCAGACCTATGCGATCGGACTGATGGTGCCGGCCTTGCGCCGGGTGACGTGGCGAATCTTGAACAAGCGAAGCGGTGACCGGTCGGAAGTGGAGTCGGCCGCGGTTGTCGGGCTCGTCGAGGCGCTCGGTGCGGCTGACCCGACCCGCAGAAGGCTGGCGTGGAGCCTGCAGGAGGCGGCGTATCAACGTGCGTCCGGAGTGGACGGCGATCGGGCTTCTGTGTCACGACCTGAGTTCTCGGGCGCCGACCTGCTGCGCCAAGTGCCAGTGGTGGCGCCGGCAGGACATGTGGATCTTGTCCTGGCGCGGGCCGTCCGAGCGGGTGCGGTAACCGACGTCGAGGCGGACATCTTCGTCGCGACCCGGTTCGAGGACGTGACCTTGGAGGCGGTGGCCGAGCGGCTGCGGCTTCCCTACCCCGAATGCGCCTTCCGCCTTCAGAGTGCGGAGAGGGAATTATTGTCATTCATCCGTTCAGGTGAGTAGCCGGAACTTTCTGTGTAATTTTTCGTCCAGGAACGAAAAGGTGTTTCCCCGTCCTGAGGGGTTCGCTTCCCTGCTGATGCCGCGACGTTGACGGCTCAGGGGTGAATGCTCTATCAATTTCGTCGAGGAGGTACTGCGTGTCGTCTCACGCGGAATCGTGGTCGATGTCCGAATGTTCTGAGATCGAGCTTTTGCAGGTCGACGACGGTGCTCGATGGCTTGAAGCGGAACCGCGGGGGCTCGTGGTAGGAGCCGTGCGGCTCGGTGGATGGCAGGTGTATCCGGTCGCTGCCGGTCCGGAACCTACGGTCGGTCGCGACTGCTACCTGATCCGAATGAACTACGAGGTCGCGGTCGACCGCAACCTCGCCCCGATTCCGTGGCTGGAAGTGGCATTCGCCTTTGCCGCTGGGGAAGACGCGGGCGGCGCGACAGTGCTCGATGCGGTGCCGCACGCGGTCGAGGCACAGCAGGACGCTGCCTCGTACGTGGTCAATCGCTATCTCAATCTCGCGCCTGCGTCAGGGAACGTCGGCGACGTGCACCTGCCCCCGATGGCGCCGAAGGTGGACGTGTTCGGGATCGGCGGGCCGACGGTGCGCTGGCGGCATGTCCCGGCAGGAGGTATGCGCCCGGGTTCTCATGTCGCTTTCGTGGTCCTGGCCGTACCCCGAGGCAGCCGGACGCTGCACGTGGAGGCCGGCTCGCGATTCGATACTCTGCCCGTGGACGGCGAAGACTACCGTCCGGCTGCTCGCGCTGTGCGGTTCAACCTCGCGCTCGGTTCCGCGCAGGCGGAATTCGAGGCGAGGGAGGCAGGTCTGTTGCCTCCCTCGCCTCCGGGCGCTGGTCGGAGGCCGGAAGGGACGTCCGGGATTCCCCGCGTCTTCGTCTGCTACGCCCACGACGACCACGAACATGTCGAGTGCACCCGTGATTTCGCGCGATTCCTGGTCGACTTGAGCCTTGACGTGCACATGGACTTCTGGGATCTCGGCGAACGCAAAGACTGGTCGCTGTGGGCCCTGCGCGAGATCACGGCGGCGGATTTCGTTCTCGTGGTGGCCTCGCCGATGTGCAAGGCCGTCGGGGACGGAACCGTTGACGGGCCCCATCATCGCGGCATGCAGTCCGAACTCGCCTTATTGCGGGAGCTGGTGCACAGTGACCGGCTGACGTGGACGCCGAAAGTGCTGCCGGTCGTCCTGCCCGGAGGCTCAGCCGAGAACATTCCTGCCTTCCTACAGCCAAGCACCGCTGATCACTATGTCCTGCCAGCGTTCACGCTCTACGCGGTCCGCGAACTCCTGGGAGCGATGGGCTACCGGCCAGCCCGCCTCGGAGCAGGCTTGTGAGCGTACGGAGCGATTTCCATGGTCTTTTCGTCGGGGTCGACGGCTTCGCCACGTCGGCGATCCGACCCCTGCGTTTCGCTAAAGCCGACGCGCGGAAGCTGGAGGCGTTGTTCAGGGACAACCTCGGTTCTGATACTCGTGAGCTTTGCGACGCGGCGGCGACCCGGGCAGCGTTCGTGTCGGAGCTGGAACAGCTGGCCCGCCGCAGCCGCCCCAGCGATGTCGTCGTGATCAGCTACTCCGGCCACGGCAGCCAGACGCACGAGCTGGCCACTTACGACACGGATCCGGCTGATCTGGCCGGCACTGGGCTGTCGCTCGACGAGCTGGTGAAGCTGACGGAGCAGATCCCGGCTCGGGTCATGCTGGTCGTGCTCGACTGCTGCTTCTCCGGTGCGGCGGCGGCGAAGGTGATCCCTACGCCACACATGCCCCGGGGCGGGCCGGGGATGCCCCGGTCTGTCGAGGCGGTTCTCGCCGAGGTATCCGGGGCGGGCAGGGTGTACATCACGGCTGCCGGAGCCGATCAGGAAGCTCGGGAAGATTCGCGGCACGGCCACGGTGTTCTCACCCATTTCGTGCTGCAGGCGCTGATGGGTGCCGAGGAAGTCGTCGAGAACGGCCGAGTTTCGCTCCTGCGGATGTTCTCGTTTGTACAGGACAGAGTCGCTGCTGCGGCGTCCTCGTCGCGACGCTCGCCGCAGACGCCGACATTGCGGGGGAAGATCGACGGGAGAACGTCGCTGCCGGTTTTGCGGCCGCGGGCGCACTACCGCGCACTCGACGGCCGGCATCGCCCGCCGGATGCCACTGCGGACCTGACCAGCCTGCGTGCGCACGGCATCGACGACGACGCTGTGCTGGCCGGTTTGGCCCGCGAGATCGGTTCTCTCAATGAGTTGCAAGTAGCAGTGGTCAACAAATACGGGCTGCTGGTCCGCGAGGACGTTGTCGTTTGCGCGCCGACCGCGGCAGGGAAGACCGTGCTGGGCGTTCTTGCCGCCGATGCCGCAGTACATCGCGGCCGCCGGGCTGTCTTCCTGTTGCCGACCCGCGCGTTGGTCGACGAGCTTTACACGCGGTTGACCCGGATACACGAAGCCGCCGGGATCCGGACGCTCCGGCTGACGGGCGACACGAACGATCACGTGCCGGCTTTCCTCCGCGGCGACTACGGACTGGCAGTGCTCACCTACGAGAAGTACCTGGGTCTCGTGCTCCGGCAGCCTTCGGTCGTCGAACAGGCCGGAGTTCTCGTAGTGGACGAGATCCAGGCGATCGCCGATCCCAGGAGGGGGTGGGTGCTGGAGTTTATCTTGACCGCGGTCCTGACCGGCAAGGCGCGCCGGGACATCCAGATCGTGGGCCTTTCCGCGGTTTTGGGCGGGCTTGGCCACGTCGACACGTGGCTTGGCGCGGAGTCCTTGGCAGACACGGCGAGGCCGGTTCCTCTTGAAGAAGGCGTCCTGGACCCAAGCGGGTTGTTGCGTTCTCTTGGCGAGGGCGGGGTGGAAACGACAGTTCCGTTCATCCCGGCGACGGAAGAATCTCAGCTCGTTGCCGTAGTGCGGAGACTGGTCGAGTCAGGTGAGCGAGTGCTCGTGTTCTGTAACACGCGCGCGAGGGCCGAACGCGGTGCGCTGGAGCTAGCGGAAACACTCGGCCTTCCGGAAGCGACCCGTGCGCTTGCCGGATTGGAACCAGACGACGCCGGAGCCACGGTGGCTCGGTTGCGACAATGCCTTTCCGGAGGAACGGCATTTCACACCGCAGACATGACTGCTGCCGAACGCGCGCTGGTCGCGGAACACTTCCTGGCTGGCACTGAGGTGCGTGTGCTCGTCGCGACGAGCACGCTAGCCCAAGGGGTGAACCTTCCTGCCGACACTGTTGTTCTGAGCGAACTCGAATACCGAGGCCCCGGTGGCGAAGTGCAGCCGTATTCCGTGGCGGATTACAAGAACATGGCTGGCCGGGCCGGGCGTACCGGGTTCGCTGACCGGGGGCGTTCGATCATTCTGGCCGATAGCGCGCTGGACGCGCGAACGAAATGGGATCGCTATGTGCGCGCGGTTCCGGAGGTCCTCCGTTCTTCCCTGCTCGGCGAACGCAGTGATCCCAGAAGCGTGGTGCTGATGGCGTGCGCGATCGCGGGAGCCGGATCGAAAAGCGTCCACACCGGGCAGGTGGTTTCTTTCCTGGCCTCGACCTTCGTGGCGCATCAGAGCCGGATGGACGGCAGGCCGGATCCGTACCCTTCCGAAGAGATCGAGACGACCTTGTCGGACTTGGTCCAGTCCGGATTGCTTCGCCGGGAAGCCGCCGGTTACGCGCAGACTCAGCTGGGCGAGATCGCTGTACGCGGCGCGTTGTCGATGGATTCGGTGCTCCGGGTCACCGAGGCATTCGCGGAGCTCGCACCGGGACAACTGAACCGTATGACGATCATCGCGATAGCTCAGCTCACTACGGAACTCGAAGAAATCGGCATTCCGGTCAGCTTCCGCCAGCGTCGGCCCGAGCAAGAGGATTTCGAGCAGGTGATGCGGGCACAGCGCCTTGCCGACCCGGTCTTTCGCAGGCTTCGGTCGGGGTCGAACCAGGGCAAGGCGACGGCTCGCCTCAAGCGGGCGTTCGCAGTCGTGGCCTGGAGCCGCGGGATGCCGCTCGCGGATATCGAAGAACAACTCGCCCGGCATTTGCCCCGTGATTACCGGGCTAGGGCCATCATTCCGGTCCGGAGAGCAGTGAACCGGACTGCGGATGTCGTGGACGCGATCTTCGACATCGCGCGGTTTGTCCACCCGTCGGCCGAGTTCGGCTCGCTGGCGGCGTCGCTGCCTCAGCAACTCGCCCTGGGCGTGAGGACCGGTCTCGTGCCGGTCGCGATCGCGGCCAAGGGGACTTTCGGCCGGGAGACCTTCTGCTCGCTCATCCGCGCTGGCATCGCCAATGGCGACGATCTTCTCGCTGCTGGTGACGATGTGCTGCTCGGTTGCCTGGCCGGGGATCGAGGGCGAATGGCATTGCTGCGCCGAATCGCCGCGGCTGCTGGCGAGGACGAGACGGCGACCGTGGGCCTGGAACTCGACGAACCTTGTGATTGAAAGCAATTCAGGAAAAAAACCGATGATTCAAGGAGCGCACATGCACCCGTTCGGCACTGAGCTGAGGCGCCGCCGCGACGAGAATGACTTGCCGCTGCGAGTAGTAGCGAAGGCGCTGGGCTGCAGCGTCCCGAAGCTGAGCCGCATCGAGACGGGGAAGGTCCGCCCCAAACACAAGCTTGTGCTGGAAGCGGACAAGTATTTCCAAGCGAACGGGGCGCTGGTCGGACTGGCGCAAGCGGATTCCGCATGCCCTCGGTCCCCTGGGATTCCCTGGGGGCTTCCCGACAAACCGCGGCATTTCGTCGGCCGGGAACGCGAACTCGCCGACGTGGTCTCGGCCTTGCTCGAACCCTGGCCGGCGACGGTGGTCGTGGGCGGGATCGCCGGTGCGGGGAAGACGGGGCTGGCTGTCGTGTCGGCGATGGCTGCCCTGCACACCTATCCGGACGGCTGCGTAATGTTCGATTTCCAGGGCTACACTGTGGGCAGCCCGGGGTTGACCGAAGCGGACGGTCTTGAACGCCTGATCCGCGTAGTCGCCCCGGACACGGACATCCCTCCGGATCGGGACAGCCGGATCACCTTGCTGCGCACCGTTCTCGCTGGACGCCGGATGCTGTTCGTCTTCGACAACGTACGCTCGGCGAGCCAAATCCGTTCTCTGCTTCCCTCCGAACCGAAGTGCGGAGTGGTGATCACCAGCCGAACCCGGTTGAACGCGCTCGACGACGCGCTGCGCATCGACCTCGGAGTGCTGGAGAAAGCGGAGGCTGCGGACTTGTTCCGGTTGGTCTCGGGCGACGCCGCGGTGCCGGATCCAGACGTCCATGACATCGTGGCGTCGTGCGGGTGCCTTCCTCTTGCTGTTCGCATTGTGGCCGCTCGCTATGGCGCCGGAGGAGTCACCTCGGCGGAACTCCGAGCGCAACTGTCTTCGGAGACGAGTCGCTTTGCCACTCTTGAAGACGAGGAGCGGAGCGTCGCCGGCGCCCTGTCGCTCTCGTGCTCGAGGCTGCGGCCCGACGAACAGCGCCTCCTCGCACAGTTGGCGGTACATCCCGGCGGGCGGGCTGAAGTAGCGTTCGTCGCTGCCATGGCCGGCCTCGACCGGTTGACAACGCTGTGCCTGCTGGATCGGCTCCACCACGCCTACCTTGTCGAACGCCGGTCAGCGGACGACGTCGAACTGCACGACCTGGTGCGAGCGCTCGTTTCCGGAAACGAGGCTTTCAGACTGGACGAAGCGGGCCGCAGCGCCGCGCTTTGCCGGCTGCTGGACTACGTCGTGCCGGTGACCGCAGAGGCGGACGCACTCATCGAACCTGGCCGATTTCACATCGACGTGCCTAGGTGCGAGGAAACCGCGTTCACAGACAGCGGGCAGGCCTTGGCGTGGTTCCGCAAGCGGTGGTCGGCTCTCGCGTCGCTGTGCGAACTGGCCGACGAGGTAGGGCGCCCACGCGATTGCTGGCGTCTTGCTCATCTATTGCGGGCCTTCTTCAGCCGGGAGAAGCTGCTCGAGCCGTGGATCCGGAATCATCAGCGTGCGCTCGCCGCGGCGGAACGGGAAGACGAGACTCGTATCGTGGCGATGATCGAGAACAACCTCGGAATGGCATATCAGGAACGTGGAGAACTGCCGGAGGCGGAGCGGAGCCACGGACGCGCCGCGGAACTCTTCGCTGCGCTCGGTGACGAATACGGAGAGACGGACTCGCGTGCGAGTCTTGCCTGGGTCCAGTTGTACCGGGGAGAACCGGCCGAGGCGCTGGCCGGGCTGGGCAAAGCGGCAGAGGTCTACCGCAGGGCCGGTCGATCACGCAACGAGGTCATTACGCTGCGCGGAATGGCGATGGCGGCGACTGCGTTGAACAGGGACTTCGAAGCCTTGGAATACGCGCGGCAGGCGTACGAACTGGCGGGTTCGCCGCGCGAGGTGTTGTTGGCGGTGAATTGCTTAGGCTGGGTTTGCTACCGCGCTGCCATCCACGGCGAAGCCCGGACCTGGTATGACAAGGCGGTGGATCTTGCGCGGCACGAGAATGAACTTGCCGAGCTTGCGAGGGCGCTTGTGGGCTTGGGCAACGTCGCGGCGGAACAGGGCGAGCTGGCCGTGGCGGGCGAGCGGTGGGCAGCCGCCGACCAGATGCCGGTGCAGCTCAACCCGGTCATCGTTGGCGAGTTGGTCGCTCGCCAGCGGCTGACGTCATGAGCGGGCTGTACCTGGTCGGCCCGGATGCGCGGTTCGTCGGCCGATGTTGACTAACGAAGCAGATGCTGCTCCAGGAACGGGTTCCGGAACTTCCCGTCCGGATCCAGTTCAGCGGCAAGCTCCCGGAACTGCCGCACCCCTTGATGGTCCAAATCCACCGCCGCGCCATGGAACAGTTTCCCCCAATGCGCGCGCACCCCGAACGGAGCTAGCTTCTCCTCGATCAACGGCAGCACAGCTTCCACCTCCGGCTGCCGCTGCTGCCAGGTGAAATGTACCGCCACCTGATCGCCGCCGTATGCCGGGCTCAGCCAGTGTTCATCGCCTGCGACAGTGCGAATTTCCGAAACCACCAGCAGCGGTGCGATCCGGTCGCTGATGCCGCGCAAGGCCTCGAACGCCGCGGCCGCGTGTTCGCGGGGCACGAAGTACTCGCTCTGCAATTCCGCCCCGACGCTCGGCGCGAATTCCAAACGGAAATGCGGCAGCCGGTCGTGCCACGGTCCGGGAATCCCGCCTTGCACCGTGGTGTTCTCCGCCGAAATGCCCGCCGCGTGGGCGGGGTGGCGCGGGCCGTCGGCGGGAAGGGCGCCGAACAGCGAATCGGGGATCTCGGCGGGGACGCGGTTTTTGAGCAGGACCTGATCGACTACGTCCCGCGCCCAGTTCGTGAACAGGCTGACGCTGTAACCCGCCGCCTGGATTTCGTCGAAGTGGTCCAGGGCGGCCGACCACGGGAGGGCGTCGAAAACGTCTTGGCGCACCAGGAAAGTCGGCTCGAGGTCGAGGGCGAGCCGGGTGAGGATGCCGAGTGCGCCGACATTCACCACCACTCCGGGAAACTCGGCGTCGGCGCGGGAAAAGGTGCGCAGGGAGCCGTCGGCGGTGAGGAGGTCGAAGGAAGACACTGCTGAGGCCAGGCCGGGCAGCCGCTGTCCGGAGCCGTGGGTGCCGGTCGCGACGCTGCCCGCGATAGTGATGTGGGGGAGGGATGCCAAGTTGGCCAAGGCGTACCCGGCCGCGTGCACCTGTGCGACCACGTCGCCGTAGCGGGTCGCGCCGCCGACGGTGAGCGTCGCGGCGTTGATTTCGGGTGCGTTGCCGACGGCGGAGAGATCGAGCTGGAGGCCGTCCGGGCTGTCGGCGACGGTGTTGAAGCTGTGCCGGCTGCCGAGGGCTTTCACCCGGGCCGCGCTGGCGACGAGTTCCTGCGCTTCGGAAAGGGTGCGCGGGGCGACGATCTCGCGCGCGCGGTAGGTGAGATTGCCAGCCCAGTTTTCGATCACGAACGCCGAGCCTAACCGGCCGGGGCGCGGCAGACTGGGGACAGGCCGAGGCGAGGAGACCCGACATGCATTCCGCTGGACTCGTGCTGCACCCGCGCCGCGACTCGAAAGCCGCGGTCGACGCGGTGCTGGGCTGGGCCGCCGTCCGCGGGATCGAGATCCTCGGCATCGTGGACGAGATCGCGCGGGTCGATTGCTCGGCCACCGGCGTCCAGCCCGCTGAGCTGGGCAAACGGTCGGATCTGGTGGTCAGCCTCGGCGGCGACGGCACCATGCTGCGCGCGATGCGGCTCGCCGACGGGCAGCACGCGCCGGTGCTCGGCGTCAACCTCGGGAAGCTCGGCTTCCTCGCTGAGGTCGACGTGCCGGACCTGCCGCTCGCGCTGTCCGCCATCGACCGGGAGGAATTCACCGTCGAGCCTCGGCTGGCGGTGGACGCGCGGTTCGGCGGCCGGACCGAGACCGCGTTCAACGACGTCGCGGTGGTGCGGGTGCCCGGCGACGGGAGCGCTGTGGTCGCGGTGCTGGTGAGCGGCGAACAGTTCGTGAGCTACGCGGCCGACGCGGTCGTGGTCGCGACGCCGACCGGGTCCACCGCGTACAGCTTCTCTGCGGGCGGGCCGATCACGAGCCCGGCTGTCGAAGCGTTGCTGGTCACGCCCGCAGCGCCGCATTCGGCGTACAGCCGCGGGGTCGTGCTGTCGGTGAACGACACCGTGACGCTGGAGGTGCTGCCTTCGAGCGGGCGGCTCGCGGTGGAGGTCGACGGCCAGGTCGCGGGCTACGTCGGGCCCGGCGAAACGATCGACCTGCACGCCCGGCCGGGCGCGGCCCGGGTGGTCCGGCTCGGCATGACGACGTTCTACCAGCGCGCCCGGCGCAAGCTGCGGCTCAGCGATTCGGCGGAGATTCCGCTGTCCTGAGCAGCCCGTGCGTTCGTCTGGTAATCGGGCGCTGACCTGCGGTGATTCCGGGTGGAGTGTGCCCGCTGTCACTTGTCGGTGACATTGCCGTGTCCTATTCGTAATGTCGTGGCGGCTTGGCGACCCGGATGAGGAGATGGTGGTGCGAGGTGTCCGGTAGACATCGGGACGGATCGAAATCGTGGCGGCTGCCGACCGCGGCGGGCGTGCTCGCCGTCGGCGCGCTGGCGGTGCCGGTCTGGCTGACCGCCAGCTCGGTCGAACCCCAGCAGTTCCCGGCCGCTGCCGCGGAGATGCACGCGTTCAGTGCGCCTCGGGCGTCGAGCAGCGTTCCGTCCACCACGTCCACTCCGCCGACGACGTCCTCGAGCGTCGCCCCGACGACGACGACGTCTTCGTCTTCGTCTTCGCCGACCAGCAAAACGACCTCGCGCACTCCGGAAACCCCGCCGGCGAAAGCGTGTTCGTCCACTTTGGCCGGTACGCAGCCCGCGGTGGCCCAGGTGGGCAACCACGTCAAGGAAAAGTTCTCGGTGGATACGGTCGGCGGCCGGGCCGGGAGGTCCGGGGCGAGCGACCATCCGGCTGGTCTCGCGCTTGACTTCATGGTCGACACGAAGACCGGAAACGCTGTGGCTGCTTACGTTCTCGCGCACCAGCACGAGTTCGGCGTGAAGTACGTGATCTGGCAGCAGCGCTACAACGACGGCAGCGGCTGGTCGGCGATGGAGGACCGCGGCGGCGAGACCGCGAACCACTACGACCACGTCCACGTTTCGTTCGAGCGCGGCGCGAAGGTTTCGGTCACCTGCTGACACCCGACTTTCGAAGGTGGGCCGGGTTCGTCCGGAAGAGCACACTATGCGCTGCCGATTGGTCACCGTCCGCACGTGGTGACCTTCCCTTGCTGCGTGAGGAGCTTCGATGGCGGGCAAGTTCTCGATCCGGCTCACTCTCAGCGTCGTAGGAGCGCTCGCTGTTCTCGGCGGCTCCGCGACCGCCACAGCCGCTGCCGCGCCGGACGACCCGGTCTCGTGGCGCGTGCCCGCTACGCCCGCTGAAGCGGCGGCCTTGGCTCGCGCCGGGTTCGACGTCGCGGAGTCGGATCAAGGCGTGGCGTACGTGGTCGGGAACCAGGCGGTCGCGAAGCAGTTGCGCGATCGCGGCTATGCGCCGGAATTCTTCGACACTGTCTACAAGGGAGTGACGACCCGCGCGGCGGCCGACACGTACTACGGCGGCTACCGGACCGTCGCGGCGCACGAGGCCCACCTGGCGAAAGTGGCGGCGGCGCACCCGGATCTCGCGACCGAGTACACGATCGGCGAGTCGTGGCGGAAGACCCAGGGCAAGGGCGGCCACGACGTCAACGCGATCTGCCTGACCAAGAAAAAGGACGGCGACTGCACGCTGTCCACGACCTCGCCGAAGCCGAAATTCGTGCTGATGGCGCAGATCCACGCCCGCGAGATCGCGACCGGCGAACTCGCCTGGCGCTGGATCGACTACCTCGCCGACGGCTACGGCAAAGACGCCACCGCGACGTCCATTTTGGACAGCACCGAGGTGTGGGTGGTGCCGATCGCGAACCCGGACGGCGTCGACATCGTCGCCTCCGGCGGCAATTCGCCGAAACTGCAGCGCAAGAACGCGGACACCAGCAACGGCACCTGCGGCGGCACGAACAACGGCATCGACCTGAACCGCAACTCGACCTTCCGCTGGGGCGCGGACTCGAACTCGCCGTGCGCGGAGACCTACCAGGGGCCGAGCGCCGGTTCGGAACCGGAAGTCCAGGCGCTGGAAAAGCTGTTCCGCTCGATCATCCCCGAACAGCGCGGCAGCGACGACAACGACCCGGCTCCCGACACCGCCCGCGGCACGATGATCACGCTGCACAGCTACGGCAACGACATCATCGTCCCGTGGGGCTTCACCTCCGACCCCGCGCCGAACGACGCCGCGCTGCGCAAGCTCGGCGCGAAATTCAGCGAGTCGAACGGATATCTGGTCGGGACCAACACGGAAACCGTCGGCTATTCGACCAGCGGGACCACCGACGATTTCACCTACGGTGCGCTCGGGGCCGCGAGCTTCACGTTCGAGGTCGGCGGGCAGAGCGGAAGCTGTGGCGGGTTCCTGCCGCGGTATTCGTGCGTGGACAGCACTTTCTGGCCGAAGAACAAGGGCGCGCTGATCACGGCGGCGAAGTCGGCGGCGGCTCCGTATCAGCAGTGAGGTGCGGCAAACTCCGGTGGAGCCAGGCGGGTGACGCCTGGCTCCACCGCGTCGCCGGTAGCGTGTCCGGGTGGACTACCGGCAGTGGCGCGACGAAATGCGCCAGGCGATCGACCGTTATCTGCCGCGCATTCAAGCCGTCGTCGGCGATTTGCTCCGGCTTGAGCCGGACACGGTGACGGACGGGCCCGATTCGGCCGCGCTGCGGAGAGCCGAGGCGGCCGATCCGCCCTTGCCGCCGCCCGCTCTCCTGGGTGCTGGACAGTCCGCACCGCGGCGATATACCCGCTTGGGCGGCCGAAGTCACCGCTGAACGGCTTGCTGTGTTCGCCTCGGACGGCGGCGGACGCGTGTTCGCGTTCGGATGCGACGGCGAAGATGTGTCCGTCGGCGGCGTGGCGAATCAGGTCTACGACGGCTCGATCGACGCCATTGGGCCGGGCGAAGTCGCGGCGGACCTCCCCGACGACGAGAAAGCCGACATCCGGTAAGAGATCGCCACCTTCCGTTAACTCGGCAGACGACCTATCTCACGCTGTCAGTCAAGAGAACGCAACCCTCCTGGCCCTGACATATGTACGTACATCCCGTACAGTAGTTCTGTAACAGAACTAACTGAGCGGGAGGCGGCAGTGACGATCGGCCTGGAGCGGCCTCGGCCGGCGATCGTGCGGGAGCATCCGAAGGCCGGGTGGTTCGCCGTCGGCGCGGTGTGTTTCGGGGCGTTCATGGGGCAGCTCGACGCCAGCATCGTCACGCTCACGTTCCCCGCGCTGCAGCACGAGTACGAGGCTCCGCTGGCCGCCGTCCAGTGGGTGTCGCTGGCCTACCTGCTCGCGCTGGTGGGGTTGCTGGCCGCGGTCGGGCGGGTCGCCGACGCGGTCGGGCGGAAGCTCACCTACGTGCAGGGTTTCGGCGTGTTCACCGTGGCGTCCGTCGCGTGCGGGCTGGCGCCGTCGCTCGGCTGGCTGGTCGCGTTCCGGGTGGTGCAGGCGATCGGCGCGGCGATGTTGCAAGCCAACAGCGTCGCGCTGGTGGTGCGCAGCGTGCGCGAGGACCGGGCACGCGCCGCGCTGGGGGTGCAGGCGGCGGCGCAGGCGCTGGGGCTCGCACTCGGGCCCGCGGTCGGCGGGCTGCTGGTCGACACCGTCGGCTGGCGGTGGGTTTTCCTGGTCAACGCGCCGGTCGGCCTGGCCGGGCTGATCGCCGGACGGTACCTGCTGCCGCGCACTCGCGAACGCACGCCGCTGGGCCGGTTCGACGGGGCGGGCGTCGGACTGCTGGCGACCGCGTCGACGGCGTTGCTGCTGGTGATTTCCGGAGTGTCCGGGCTGGACCTGCCGGGGTGGCTGCTCGGCGCGCTGGCCGGGGCGGCGGTGTGCGCGGCGATCGGGTTCGTGCTGCGGGAAAAGGCCGCGAGCAGCCCGATTCTGCAGCTGTCGGTGCTGCGGCCGCCGGTGGTGTCGCTGGGGCTGGCCGGTGCGCTGTGCGGCTACCTCGTGCTGTTCGGGCCGTTGACGTTGCTGCCGCAGGTGCTCGGCACGGCGGGCGGGACCGGCGCGGTGCTGACCTGTCTTCCCGCCGGGTTCGCGGTGGCGGCGGTGCTGGCCGACCGGGTGCTGCCGAAGCGGCTCGGCTCCCGGGGGCGCACTGTGCTGGGCGCGCTCGTCGCGGCGGCCGGATGCGCGGCGCTGGGCCCGGCGTCCGCTCCGTGGGAGGTGGGCGTGTCGCTGGTGGCGGCCGGGCTCGGTCTGGGAGTGTTCATTCCAGCCAACAACTCGGCTGTCATGAGCGCGATCCCGGCGCGGATGTCGGCCACCGGAGGAGGACTGGTGAACATGGCGCGCGGACTGGGGACGGCGCTGGGCGTGGCGCTGGTGACCCTGTGCCTGCACACGGGCGGGGAAACGGCCGCGCTGGCGGTGCTGGCCGGGGCTGGCGTCCTGGCCGCGGCGACCGGGCTGGCGTCGCGCCCGGAGCCGGTGCGGTGACCGCGCCCGAACCCGCGCTCGCCGACGTCGTCGCACGGCTCCGGCGCGCCATGCGGCGGGCCGCGCGCACTGCCGACCCGGACAACACGTTGTCGGTCGCGCAGCTGGAATTGCTGTCCTGCCTCTTCGAAAACCCCGGTGCGCGGCCGAGCCGGATCGCGCAGTTGCTGAAGCTCGCGCCGAATTCGGTGACCACGATGGTCACTGGGTTGCGTTCGCGCGACCTCGTCACCCGCACCAGCGGCGGCGACGACCGGCGGACGGTCGCGCTCGAACTCACCGACACCGGCCGCGCCGCGGTCGAGCGGTGGCAGGGGCACAACGCGGCGATCCTGGCCGCGGCGCTGGAGGGGGTGCATCCGGCGTGGCGGCATTTGATCGCGGCCGCAGTGCCCGCGCTGAATGAGCTGGTGGGGGCGATCGACGCGTTGGCGGAGTCCGGTCAGCCGCAGTGAGCTGACGGGCGCGGTGCCGCGATCGTGGCGGCGGCTTCGGTTGAGGTGCGTTCGGCGACGCGGTGTTCGATCGCGGCTGCGGCGCCTGGGCGAGTGCGCCGAGGTGCTGGGGGCTTCGGGCTGAACCGGCTTCCCGTTGGCGAGCGATGGTCTCGCGCCGAGAGGCCGTGGCGGTGGACGGAGTCCGGACAGCCGCACCGCCCCGGGCGACTACAGCGCTGGCGGCCCGGCCTCGACCCGCCGCAGCACGGGTTCCAGCTTGTCCTCCTCGGGGCTCCCGAACGGCAGGCTTTCCTCCCACCACGTGACCCCGGCCTCGGCGAACGGTTCGACGAGGCCGCGCGCCTTGGCCGGGTCGGCAGGGCTCGTCCCGCCGAACACCACGTCGAACGGTGCGTCGGTGTCCCGCTCACGCCGGATGTAGGCGACCAGGTCCCGTACTTCCGCCACGTCCGGCAGGCCCGTGTGACCGACGGATTCGAAGATCGGCACCACTCCGTCCCAGCGGGCCGCGCGGCGCATCGGGCGGCGGTTGGGCCACCGGCCCGCCACCCAGACCGGCGGGCGCGGACGCTGCACCGGCGCGGGCAGCAGTGTCACGTCGCGGACCGTGAAATGCTTGCCGGAGAACGTCACCGGTTCGCCGGTCCAGAAGCGGGCGATCAGGTCGACGCCCTCGTCCAGCTTCTCGGCGATCACCTTCGGGTCGGCGGATTCGCCGAAGTCGCCGAACTCCGCCTCCAGCGGCGCGCCCAGCCCGACGCCGAGCACCATCCGGCCGCCGGAGAGGTGGTCCAAAGTGGACACCACGCGGGCGAGCTGCTGCGGGCGGCGGCGCGCGACGGGCGTGACCATGGGGCCGAGCCGGATCCGGCTGGTGGCGAGCGCGGCGGCGGCGAGCAGGATCCACGGATCGCCGAAGAGGCGGCCGGGACGTTTGTCCAGCACCACGTGGTCCCAGACGAACAGGCCGTCCCAGCCTGCCTCTTCCGCTGCCGAGGCGACCTTGGCGACCGCGCGCGGGTCAGCGAAATCGCCGAAGTTCGGGATGCAGACCGAGAAACGCATGGCTGTCACCCTGCCGAGCCCCTGCGAACGCGTCAAACGGATTTACCCGCCACGAAGGTCTTCCGCACCTGGGCACGCAGCAGCACGTCCGGCGCTTCGGCAAACGGATCGACGTCCAGCACGACGAAATCCGCGGCCAGACCTGGCGCGAGCTGTCCGGTCAGTCCGTCCCACCGGCACGCATACGCGGCGTCGCGGGTGCCGTGCGCGAGGGCTTCGGCCAGGGGCAGGGCGTATTCCGGCAGGTTGGGTTCGAGCCGCGGACACCGCGCGGACCGGCGGGTCGTCGCGACGTACATGTTCGGCAGCGGCGGATGCGGCGCGGTCGGGGCGTCGGAACCGAACGCGAGGACCGCTCCGGCGGCGGTGAATTCCGGCCACGGAAATCCACGCTGCACCCGGTCGTCGCCCAGTTTCGCGCGCCAGTTCTCCTGGATCGCCGGGTCGGCGTGCACCGGTTGCATCGACGCGACAGCACCGAGTCCGGCCAGCCGCTTGACGTTTTCCGCGGTCACGGTCTCCAGGTGTTCGAGGCGATGCCGCCGGTCGCGCGGTCCGTTCACCTCGATCGCGTGCTCCAGCGCCGACAGCGCGATGTCCGACGCTTCGTCGCCGATGGCGTGCATCGCGACCTGCAGGCCCGCCGCGTCCGCCGCGGCGACGACTGGGGCCAGCGCTTCCGGCGGCCACAACGGTCCAGGGTGGCTGCCGTCCGCGAAAGGCTTTTTCATGGCGGCGGTGCAGGTGTCGATGACTCCGTCGACCATCAGCTTGATCCCGGCCACCCGGAGCCACGGCCCGGACAGCCGCGCGCTCAGCTCCGCCGCGCGTTCGACCTGCCGGAGATCGTCCCGGGTGTTTCCGGTGCGCTCGATCAGCCAATGCGCCGCGACCCGCAACGGAAGCCGTCCGTCTTCGAGAGCCCGTTCCAGTGCGGCGAGGTCGACCTCGGTGAGCGCCATGTCGACAACGGTCGTGACGCCGTCCGCGAGGTATTGCGAGAACGCCGACTCCAGCGCGCGGTCGCGGTCGGCGTCGCTGGTCTGTTCGTCGAGGAAGTGCCGCATCAGTTGCAGCGCAGCGGTTTCGTAGAGCATTCCGTCTGGTTCGCCCGACGCGTCGCGGCCGATGCGCCCGTCGAGGGGATCGGGGGTGTCGCGGTCGATGCCCAGCTCGCGCAGTGCGGCGCTGTTGACCCACGCGGAGTGGACGTCGTTCGCGGCGAGGTAGACCGGCCGGTCCGGGATCACCGCGTCGATCAGCTGGCGGTGCGGCGCTTGGCCGCCGAGGGCGTCGAAAAGCCAGCTGCGGCCGAGGATTCGCGGTGCCGTGGGGTCGTCGGCTGCGGCGCGGGCGAGGCGGTGCTGGATGTCCTCGGGGGAGGTGGCGGAGAACAGGTCGACTTGCTCCAGCGCTTCGCCCATCGAGACCAGGTGGGTGTGCGCGTCGACGAAACCGGGCAGCACGAACGCGCCGTCCAGTTCGACTACTTGTGCCTCGATCCGGTCGGCTTCCGCGGTGCTGCCTACGTATTCGATGGTCTCACCGCGCACGACCATGGATTCCGCCCAGCCGGACGCGCTCGCGGTGAAGATCCGGCCGCCGCGGTAATGCACTGCGGTCATCGGGCCACCACCGTCTCCGCCGCGGCGAACGTGCGCCATCCGGTCAAGGTGTTCGGGTTGCCCGCGTGCACTCGCACCGTTCGTGCTGCCGGTTCGAGGAGGACGGTCGCCAGCGTTGCCCAGTGGTCTCCGAACGCGGCGTCTGGATCGGGGACGCAGCACAGCTTCGGTTCGCCTGGGGCGGAACGAAGGAAGGCGACGAGGTCGACGGCGTGCGTGGGCGTCGGGTAATCCTGCAGGCGGGCGGTGACCAGTGCGTGCCGCAGCTGGGAATCCGGTTCGAAGAGCCCGCGTTTTTCGCGGGCGGCGGCGTGCGGGTCGAGAAAGTGGTTGGTGTGCACCAGGAATCCTGCTTCCGGGTCGAGGGTGGCTACTCCGGCGGGGCTCAGCTCGGC
Organism: Amycolatopsis sp. NPDC054798; assembly: GCF_053611505.1. NCBI lineage: Bacteria > Bacillati > Actinomycetota > Actinomycetes > Pseudonocardiales > Pseudonocardiaceae > Amycolatopsis > Amycolatopsis sp. NPDC054798. The sequence goes on from NZ_JBSHAM010000071.1 coordinate 30,283, forward strand.
GCAGACCGCCGAGTCGGGGTCGAGCAGCGTGAAGGCGCCAGAAGTGTGGATCGGGGCGGTGCGCAGCAGGTCGAGAGCTTCGGCGGTGCTGCCTGCCTCGCCTAGGACGGCCGCGGCGAGCACGTGGACCGGAATGCCGGCGGCGGAATCGTCTTGGTGGCCGAGGATGTTGAAGAAGAGGCCGAGACCTGCGCTGTTGACGCCGATCTTGCCGAGGATGCCGTGCTCGGTGATTCCGGCGAAGGCGTGCCGCGTGCCGCGTACTTCCTGGGTGTGCCAGCACTCCGACAGTTCGCTGTGCCAGTCCCAGGTTTGGATGCCGAAGGGAGCGCTGGACCGGGGAGCGTGCACGAGGGTTGAGCACTCCGGCCGGGTGCGCGGGTCGGCGGCGATGATCTCGGTCCGTCCGTTGAGCGCTGCGGCTTGCCACAGCTCGATCCCGGCGCCTGCGGCGATGCCGGTGATTTCGTCGGCGCAGCGGCTCCGCCAAGCGGCGACGTTGTCCAGCAGCCGGAGCGCGTCGGTCCGGATTCGCTGTTCCGGGATGCCGAGGGTGTCGAACCAGCGCAGATACAGTTCCAGCGCATCGGTCAGGCCAGCGCGCAGCTGGGTGCCGCGCGAAACGCCGCGGGCGTGCGGGTCGGAGTCGTTGACGATCAGGTGCATTCCATTCCTTGCGATCGAGTCAGGCGGTGGCGCGGGGGCGGCCGGTGAGCAGGTAGACGACGGCGGCGAGCAGCATTCCGGCCGGCAGCGAGAAGTCGATCCCGCCGGCCGCGCTCGCGGCGAATCCGGTGTACATCCCGGGAACGGAAAGGCAGGAAGCCGAGGCGGCCGCGCCGAGGACGAGGGCGGCGATTCCGGGCCAGTGCACCCCGCCGACGTACCAGAACGGCCCGCCGCGGCGTTCGTCGGCGAGCGCGTGCCCGTCGTAGCGGTTGCGGCGGAGGAGAAGGTCGGTCACGTAGATCGCCATCATCGGGCCGAGCACGACGACCATCAGCTGCATCATGTCGTTGACTGCCTTGAGGAAGTCCGACACGAGCAAGGCGTACAGGGTCAGCAGCACTCCGGCTGTGCCGTCCAGCAGGACGCTTCGGGAACGGCGCAGGCGGACGCCGATCGCCTGCAGCGCGAGGCCGGAGCTGTACACGGTCATCGCGTTGTTGGCGATCGCGCCGAGGATCACCGCGATCAGGAAGATCGGGGTAAACCAGGGCGGCAGAACGGATTCCAGTGCGGTTTGCGGGTCGCTCATGTCCAAAGTGGTCGCGGCGAACGCGCCGAGCGCGGTGAACACGACACTCGGCAGGAAGGCTCCGGCGGCGGTCCAGGCGGCGACGGCGAACGGTTTGGTGTCGCGCGGAAGATACCGCGCGAAGTCCGCACTGTTGTTGTAGGACAACGAGGCGGACGCGACCAGCGCCACGCCGCCGGCCAGCGCCGCCCACAGCACGACCCCGTGCAGCGGCGTCGCGGGCTGGTAGCTCCACGCGGTGTGCCGGATCAGGAATCCGCCCAGCACCAGGAAAACCGCGGTCGTCACGATGGCCAGCGGCAGGTAGAGGCGCACGATCACGGAGTGGCCGTAGACGCTGATCGCCAGCGTCGCGGCGGCGAGCGCGACGATCACGAGGACCTTGCCCAGGGTGTTCAGCTCGATGCCCAGCCGCGAGCACAGGCTGAACGCGGTGACCGAGGCCGCCGACCAGCTCAGCGCCACGTAGCAGACCGAAACGAGCCAGCCGTTCAGCCCGATCACGAAGCGGTTGCCGCGGGTGCCGAACATCGCCCGCATGATGACCTCGCTCGGCGCTCCCGCCGCCGGGCCGCTGACCGCGACGAGGCCGACCAGCGCCCAGCACAGGTTGCCCACGAGGATCACCGCGAGCGCCTGCGGCAGGCTCAGCCCGCTGAGCACCAGCGCGCCGCCGACCACCAGGCTGAGGTAGCTGACGTTGGGCGCGGCCCACACTCCGAACAGGTCGCGGGCCCGGCCGTGCCGTTCGTCGTCGCCGATGACGTCGATGCCGTGGGCTTCCACCCGGGGGCCGCGCCCGGACCGGGCCGGGGGCGGCGCGGACGTGCCGGGAGACACGGGCGGGGTGGCGGGAGCGGTCATGGCGAACCTCCGGACCGGGGAAGTGACCCGGGCCACGGTAAGGACCCAAATCGATTTGGGCAATGGCCGTTCCGATCGGTGTGCCAAAACGATTTGGGCCAGGTTAGGATCCTGCGCCATGGCCGGGAAACGAACGCGGGCGACCATCAAGGACGTGGCCCGCCGCGCCGGGGTTTCGGCGACGACGGTGTCGCACGCTTTCAGCGGGAACGGGACGGTCGCGCCCGGCACCGCCGAACAGGTGCGGGAGGCGGCGCGCGAGCTGGGCTACCGGCCGGACGCGATCGCGCGCGGGCTGCGGTCCAGCAGGCTCGGAGTGCTCGGGCTCGTGGTGCGGCCGCTCGACCCGCTGGACACGGCGTTCCTGGAAGGCGTCGACTATTTCCTGCGGTTCGCCGGATCCGCCGCGCTGGCCGCGGTGGAACGCGGGTACGGGCTGATGCTGGTGCCCGATCCGGCGCGCGCGGACGCGTCGGCGGTCGGGCTCGCCTGCGACGGATTCCTGATCACCGAACCGGTCGAGAACGATCCCCTGATCACCATGCTGACGCGGGATTGCGTGCCGTTTCTCGGCGTCGGCCGGGATCCGCTGCGTCCGGCGTCGGAGGATTATCTCGACCTCGCCACGAAAACGGTCGTCACCGAAGTGCTCGACCATTTGGCCGCGGCGGGCGGGAAACGGGTCGCGGTGGTGCTGGGCACCGACCCCAACGAATGGAACCGGGACGCCGAAACCGCTTACCTGGATTGGGCGGCGGCGCGCGGACAGGAACCGCTGGTGGTGTCCCGTGCGGAGGTCACCGGTGAAGAAGGCGGGCGGGCGGCGGGAGAGGAATTGTTCGGGCTGGCCGCTCCGCCGGACGCGGTGTACTGCCAGACCGGGCGGCACGCGGCCGGAGTGCTGGCCGCCGCGCAAGCGCGGGGACTCGCGGTGCCGGAAGAGGTGCTCATCGCGGGCGGTTCGGATTCCGAGCAGACCCGGTCGGCTGTTCCGCCGATCACTTCAGTGGACTTGCGTCCAGTCCAATTGGCTCGCACCGCGGTCGCGGTGCTCGCCGATCGCATTGAGGGAGTTGAACAACCGCTCGCCCCCGGGCCGGCGGAATACGAACTGGTGGTGCGCGGATCGACCCGGAGGTGAGCGGTTTCGAGCAGTTTTGAGCGTCAGGCGTGCGGGGCCGCGCCGACGCGCGAGTCCCTCGGCCGCAGCGCCCCGCTGAGCGCGAGCCTGCCGGGGCCGGTGAACGCGAGCAGCAGCAGCGCCCAGCAGAACATCACGGCCGCCTCTCCGCCGTTCTCGATCGGGAAAAGTCCTTGCGGCGCATGGACGGAGAAGTAGGCGTAGGCCATCGACCCGGACCCGACCAGCGCCGCGACCCGGGTCGCGACGCCGAGCAGGACCAGCCCGCCGACGACGAGCTGGATGAGCGCGGCCCACCAGCCCGGCCAGGAGCCCACCTGCACTGTTCCGTGCGAGCCGAGCACTCCGAACAGTGATTTCGCGCCGTGGCAGGCGAAGAGGAACCCGACGACGATGCGGAACAAACCGAGCGCGTAATCCTGTGCCGCGTCCAGCCGGTGCATGTTGCCTCCACATAGGACGACTCGGGCGGACGGCGCGTCCCGTTCGGGCGCCGGACCTGTCCGCAGAGTGGTCCAGACCTTTCCTGGACCGGTGTCAGGTATACCGGTGACCGGAGTCTCGGCGATACCTGCGAAAGTCAGGTTCCGCCCGATCTGCCCGGTGTGGTAACGGCGGGTGGACGGTGGTGCGTCCGGTTCGGGGAAGGGGCGGGTCCGTTGGGGGGAACGGGGTTCCGGCGTCCGGCGGGCCGGGCTGGTCTGGATCGCGGCGGCTGGTGTTGCGGCGGCAGAGGATTCGGCGGCGGCGACGGAATGGCTGGACTGGGGTCCGGAGCGCGGCGGCGCGGTCGTGCCGCCGGCGATTTCCTGCCGCCTGAAGAAGATTCGCGTTTCTGTGCGTGGAGTGCTGGTCGTGATGATCTAAGCGAACGGTCCGGTTCCGGTGTCCTGGGTTTGCGGGCGAGTCGGAGTTTTCTCGGCCGGGGCAGTGGTCCGTGAAGGGCCCCTTGAGGGAATCTGATTCCCTCAAGGGGCCCCTCACGGACGTTTGCTGTGCCGTGCGGCAGAAGTTGTTCGGCCCCGCGCAACAGACTGTCCCGGAGCTGTTGTCCACACCCCGCGCGAGTTGTGGAGCAATCGGCCGGTCCGCGTCTCGCGGAGCGGTTTTGTCGGGTGGGGCCGGTAGACTGGGCGTGGGCAGCCCCCCAGGAGCGGGCGGGGGTGGGCTCGCGGTCAAGAACCCGGCCGCCACCCGCATTCCAGCAACGCGAACACCGAAGCCAGAGCCGCGGCGGGATCCGGTGCGGTGCCGGTGAGGTCGGGGATCTCCAGCACGAACCGCGCCAGTGCCCGCACCGCGGGATCGTCCGGCGGCAGACCGCTCTCCTCGGCCAGTGCCGCCGTCAGGTCGGGTTCGCAGGAATGCCACAGCCGTCGCGCGTACTCGCGCAGGGCGGGCGTTCGCACGATCAGGTCTCGTTTCGGGGCGTGCTCCGGCGGGATGTCCGTCGAGTACGGGCCGCGGGCGGCGAAGAATCTGTGCAGGGCCGCGAGAATCGGTTCGTCCCGGGTCCGGTCGCGGACCGCGGCGACGATTCCGGTCCGGCGTTCGGAACCGTCGTCGAAGATCAAAGCGTCTTTGCCGTCCGGGACGTGGGCGAAGAGGGTCGCCACGGAGATGTCGGCCTCTTCGGCGATCTGGGCGACGGTCACCCCGTCGTAGCCGTGCTTCAGGAACAGCCGCAGCGCGACCTCGTCCAGCCTGCGCCGGGTTTCGAGCTTGCGGCGTTCGCGTCGTCCGGTGTTGACCACGACCCCGAGTGTACCCAAACCTGAAGTGGGTTTAAAGTTGGAATCACTTCAGGTTTAGGAGGGCGTCATGACAGTGCTGGTGACCGGGGGCAATGCCGGGATCGGCTACTTCGTCGCGGAGCAGCTGGCCGAGGCGGGCGTGGAGGTGGTGCTCGGGAGCCGTGACCCGGCGAAGGCGGAGGTCGCGTTGAAGATCCTCCGCGAGCGGGTGCCGGGCGCGCGCGTGGCCTGGGCGCGGCTGGACCTTGCCGACCTGGCTTCGGTGAAGGGGATCGAGGTCGGGGAACTCGACGCGGTCGTGCTGAACGCGGGGGTGTATCTCGAAGGCCCGCAGCGGCGGGAGACCAAGGACGGGCACGAGATGACCTTCGGGGTCAACCACCTCGGCCATTTCGCGCTGACGGCGGCCCTTCAGGACCGGCTGAAGCCCGGAGCGAGGATCGTGACGACCGGCAGTTTCGCGGCGAAATCCGCGCAGCTCGATTTCGCGGATTTGCAGAGCACGCGCGATTACCAGCCGAAAACCGTGTACGAACGGTCGAAGCTCGCGCAAACGCTTTTCGCGCTGGAGCTGGATCGACGGCTGCGGGCGGCGGGCAGTGACGTGCTGAGCGTCGTCGCACATCCGGGCGGGGCGTTGGACAGCCTGACTCCGGACCGGCCGCCGCTGCACGTGCGCAGCACCAGGCAAAAGCTGAGCCTCGCGCGAATTGCCTTGCAGGGTAAGGACGGCGGCGCGCGGCCGGCGGTGCGAGCGGCGGTCGGCCCGGATGTCCACAGTGGTCAGATCTGGGGGCCGCGCGTGTTCGGCCTCAAGGGACGCCCCCGGCCGGAGCCGGTGCGCGGGCCGTACGCGGACGCCGAGGCTGCCGCCCGGTTGTGGGCGGCGAGCGTGGAGCTGACCGGGGTCGAGCCGGCTTTCAGCTGACGTCGATCAGCACCTTGCCGGTGACGCCCTTCTCCGACGCCTCGTGCGCACGAGCGGTTTCCGCCAGCGGGAACCGGTGCACCGGCAGCCCGTGGTCGGGGCCGAGCCGGAGGCCGCCGTCGCGCAGGGCGGCGTTCAGGTCTTCCGCTCCGGCGCGCAGGCGGTCGAATCCGACGGTGTAGAGCACCACGAACTGGTAGCGGCTGTTGAGGTAGACGTTCTGTCCAAAGTCGACAGTCACGCTGCCAGTGCCGCGGTCGTCGCCGTAGGCCGCGACCACTCCGCGCGGGCGGAGTACTGCGGTGTGCAGGGGAGCGTTCACGCCGACCGCGACTTCCACGATCACGTCGACTCCGTCCGGTGCGATTTCCCGGATTGCCGCGGCGACGTCCCCTTCGGTGTACCGCACGACATGCTGGGCACCGGCGGCGCGCGCGAGCGCAGCCTTGTCCTCGGTGCTGACAGTGGCGATCACGGTCGCTCCTGCCCAGCGCGCCAGCTGGATCGCGGCGTTGCCGACCGCGCCCGCGCCACCGCTGACCAGAATAGTCTTGCCGGACAACGCTTTCGGGGCCAGCCGCTGAGGTCCGTCCTCGGCGACAGTGAGCGCGCGGTGCGCGGTGAGCGCCGGGATCGCGAAAGCGGCGCCCTCGTCGAACCCGACTTCGGCGGGGAGCGGGACGAGCCGGTCCGCCGGAAGCACGGTGTACTCCTGCGCGGTCCCGGACGTCGGCGAATGCGCGGCGGCCAGCAGCAGCCACACCCTCTCGCCCACGGAGAATCCGTCGACCCCGGCGCCGAGCGCGTCCACGACGCCGGCCCCGTCCTGGTTGGGCACGGACAACTCCGCCTCGCTGGCGAAACGGGAGCCGGAGCGCGCCTTCCAGTCGGTCGGGTTCACCGCGGACACGGCGATCCGCACGCGCACCTCGCCCGGCCCTGGCTCCGGGACGGCGAGTTCGGACAACGTCAGCACTTCCGGGCCGCCGAACTGGCGGTAGGTCACAGCTTTCACCCTCGGTGCAAGCCACCGGCGGGCGCGGCTATTCCCGCCGTGGGCCTCAGCGCCCGCTGAGCCGCGCGATCACCGGGGCGAAATCCTCGAGGAAAGCGCCGTTCACGCTGTAGTACGACACCCCGAGTTCCTCGCGCCGCCGCTCCAGTTCCTCGGCCATCGCGGCCGGTCCGCCGCGCAGCAGGGTGAGCGAATCGTGCTCGATGAGAGTTTCCGCGTCGTGCCCGATGAAATTGCGGATCCACGGCGGGACCACTTCGCCGACGACGAAAATGTTCATCGCCAGTTCGACCTCGCGGCCGCCGGCCGCGGCGCGGATCTCGGCGGCGTACTTCGCGGTGTCCGCCCGGCTGGCGAGGACGCTGCCGGCGAGAGTGACGATGTCCGCGCGTTCGCCTCCCAGACGACGCGCTTTCGGCCCGCCCGCGGCGACCATCACCGGCGTGTGCGCGTCGCCGTCTAGGCGGCGCAGGTGCGAGATCGTGTCCGACACCTGGGCCAGCCGTTCCGGGCCGGTGCCGTAGGGCAGCCCCAGTTCGGCGGCGGATTCGCGCATCGACGGCAACCCGGTGCCGATGCCCAGCTCGAACCGGCGGTCGGTGAGCAGGCTGAGGCTGTGCGCCTCCCACGCGGCCGCGCGAGGGGTGCGCAGCGGGCTGGCGAAGACGAACGTCCCGACCCGCAGTTCGGTCGTCACCGCCGCCGCGACAGCCAGCGCCGCGGTCGGGGTGGGGAGGTTGAGGTTGTCCGGCGACAGCAGGGTCGAATATCCGAGATCCTCGGCGCGGCGGGCGGTTTCGCGCCATTTCGCGCCGCCTTCCTGAGCTGTCGCGACGACCCCGAACCGAAATGTTTTTCCCGCCATGGCACCAGAAAACCACGGCTGCCGCACTCGCGCCAGCAAATGCGGCAGCCGGGTGAGTCAGCCGCGCTGGTACTGCTCCCAGGTCAGCTTCGGGTTCACCGCCGGGCCGTCGTCCTTGCCGTGGTCGGCGAGGCCGTTCTGGCCGAGGTAGTACGCGCCGACCTGGTGCTGCGCGCCCGAGGACAGATCCGGGTCGTTCACCGCGATCGCGTGGATGTGGTAGCCCCAGTCGCCCTGGTCGGGCGTGCGCACCCAGGCCGCGAACCCGACCTTCCGGAGATCCTTGGCGAACTCGGTGCGGGTCGACGAGGACATGTTCGCGACCGAAACGTCGAACGCGCCGCCGCCGTCGTGCGTGCCTGCCGACGCGCCGACGCCGCCCGGGTTGTACGAACCCTGGGTGAGGCCGACCTCCTTGCCGAACAGCTTCTCCGCCGCCTGGAGCATCGCCTTGGTGCGCGTGTTCAGCGTGACCCCGTGATATGTCACGTGGCTGCTGGCGGATACCACGTTCGACACGGTGTACTTGCCGGAACCGAGCTTTTCCAGCGACGTCTTGCCGGGCAGGCCGGAAGCGTCGATTCCGGTGTAGCCAAGGGACTTCTGGTACTTCGAGTAGGCGTCGATCGTGGTGGTGCCGAAGTAGCCGTCGACGTATTTGGCGTCCAGCAGCCCCTTGGCCTGCAGCGCCTGCTCGACGAGCAGGACGCTGTAGTGCGCGCCCGGAGTCTGCGTGCTGTCGGCGCGCTGCGGGTCGATCTGGGCCGCCAGCAGCACCGCTTCCATGTTGGCCGCCGGCAGCGCGGCGGCGACGCCCGGAACGGCGACGGCGACCGTGGCCGCCGCCGCGGCTCCGGCGGTGAGCACTGCGAGTTTCCTGAGCATCCGTGTCCTCCCGGTCCTGGTCGGTCCGGGCCGAGCATCGCCGAGCGGGATACACGGGACGTACAAATGCGGCCTGACCTCACTCCAGCCATTCGGTGACGAACCGGTCGTTCTCGTGGATGTGCACCGCCTCGTACGGGCCGGGACCGAGCGAAACGAACTTGTGCGGCGTGTCCGGCGGGGCGACGAGGACGTCCCCGGCGGTGCCTTCGCGCTGTTCGTCGCCGATGGTGAACAGGGCGCGTCCCCGCTGGATGACGAAGGTTTCGCGGTAGGGGTGCCGGTGCAGGCGGGGCCCCTCGCCAGGTTCGGTGGCGTATTCGCGGATGACGGAGACGCTGGAGCCGACCTCGCGGCCCTCGACGTCCTGGGTGGCAGGTTCTGTCATGTCTGTCGACGTTAGCCCGCTGGAGCCGGTCCTGGGGGTCCCTCCTCGCGACCGGCTTCCCCGCGGCGAAGCCGGTCGCCCTGGCGCAGAGCGCAGCGAGGGTGCCGCCGGTCGGATGTCTGTCCGGGCGAAACCGGCCAGATCTCTGTCATCCGGTTGACCTCGCCGCCCGTGAGCCGCAAAGGTCGGACAACACGAGGTCTGGGAGGCACCGTGCGGTACTCAGTCGTGGCAGCGTTGGTGACGGCAGCGGTCGTCGGAGCGGGAACCGTCGCGGCGGCCGCGCCGCAGGCGCCGTTGGTCAGCGATCCGGCGGCCTACGCCGATCCGCTCGTCGGCACGGGGCGCGGCGGCAGCTCGGTCGGCGAGATCAACAACTTCCCCGGTCCGGCCGCGCCGTTCGGGATGATGCAGTTCTCGCCGGACACTGACGGGTCGTACGCGGGCTACCAGTACCACAGCGACAAGATCCGCGGCTTCAGCCTCGACCACGCCTCGGTCGGCTGCAACGCCTTCGGCGACGTCCCGATTCTGCCGGTCACCGGCGACGTCGGGGCGAAACCATGGGACCGCGTCGAACGTTTCACCCACGACGGCGAGCAGGCCGAGCCCGGCTACTACGCCGTCACGTTTCCGGATTCCGGCGTCCGCACCGAGCTGACGGCGACCACGCGCACCGGGCTGGCGGCGTTCACCTTCCCCGCAGGGAAGAACGCGCAGGTGCTGGTGAAGGGCGGCGCGAGCCTCGCCGGAAACTCCGCGGCAGGACTGCGGATCACCAGCGACCGCGAGGTCAGCGGGCAGGCGACGACCGGCCGCTTCTGCGGGAAGCCGAACAATTACACCGTCTACTACGACATCACCTTCGACCGTCCGTTCACCGCGCACGGCACCTGGGACGGCAAAACCGTCCAGCCGGGCAGCGACCAGGTCGACGCGCCGAAGGCCGGGGCGTACCTGACGTTCGGCGACGCCGGAGTGGTCCATGCGAAGGTCTCGATGTCCTATGTGGACGTTCAAGGGGCGAAGAAGAACATGGCCGCCGAAGTGCCGGGCTGGGACTTCGCCGGAGTCCGCAAGGGCACGAGGGACGCCTGGCGCGACGCGCTCGGCCGGATCCGCGTGGCGGGCAAGGATTCCGCGCAGCTCAAGACGTTCTACACCGCGCTTTACCACAGCCTGATGCACCCCAACACGTTCAACGATGTCGACGGCCGCTACATCGGCTTCGACAACCAGCTCCGCACCCTCCCGGCCGGGCACACGCAATACGCCAACTTCTCCGACTGGGATACCTACCGCTCGCTCGCGCCCTTGCACGGCATGCTGTTCCCGAAGGAGGCCAGCGACATGGCGCAGTCGCTGACCAACGACGCGGTCCAGGGCGGCTGGTGGCCGCGCTGGCCGATGGCCAACGGCTACACCGGGCAGATGACCGGCGACAGCTCGGTCGCGCTGCTGTCCAGCCTCTACGCCTTCGGCGCGCACGACTTCGACGTCAAGACCGCGCTGAAGTACCTGGTCAAGGGCGCGACGTCGGTGGACGAAACGCCGGGCGCGTACCAGGAACGCCGGGGGATCAAGGACTATCTGGCCCGCGGTTACCTGCCGAACAACGATGCCTCCCGCGGCGACCACGCGCGCGTCGGAGCCTCGATCACGCTGGAATGGGCGATCGACGACTTCGCCATCGCGCAGTTCGCGGGCGCGATCGGCGACCGCGGCGTCGCCCGCGATTTCACGAAACGGGGCCAGAACTGGCAGCACCTGTTCAACCCGGCCACCGGCTACCTCCAGCCGCGCGGACAGGACGGCCGGTTCCCGGACGGCCCGGCGTACCAGCCGCCCGCGCCCGGCACCTTCGGCCAGGACGGCTTCGACGAGGGCAACGCCGCGCAGTACACCTGGCTCGTGCCGCAGGACCCGGCCGGGCTGGTGACCGCGATGGGCGGTCCGGCGGCGGTGTCCGCGCGGCTCGACACGTTCTTCCAGAAGCTCAATGTCGGCCCGAACGAGCCGTACATGTGGGCGGGCAACGAACCCGACTTCGGCGTTCCGTGGCTGTACAACCACGTCGGACAGCCGTGGAAAACGCAGGAAGTGGTGCGCCGGATCGCGACCACGCTGTTCAGCGCGACGCCGGACGGCGAACCCGGCAACGACGACCTCGGCGCGCAGTCCTCCTGGTATGTCTGGGCCGCGCTGGGGCTCTATCCGTCCACCCCGGGCACGCCGGATCTCACCGTGCACAGCCCGCTGTTCGAGCGCGCGGTGCTGACCTTGCCGGGCGGCCGCACGTTGGACCTTCGCGCGCCGGGAGCCTCGACGACCACGCAGTACGTCCACGGCCTCGCGTTGAACGGCCACCGATGGGACCGGACGTCCTTGCCGCAGGACCTCGCGCGCAGCGGCGGGCGGCTCGACTTCGCGTTGTCCGCGCAGCCCGACCGGAACTGGGCGGCGAACACGCAGCCACCGTCCTATCGGGACGGTGAGGAGCCGTACGTCGGCTCGGTGGCCAACCAGGTCACCGTCGAACCAGGCGGCTCCGGCACAGTCGCGGTGAACGGCCAGCGGCTCGGCGGGCAGCTGCGCTCGCTGAACATCGCGACGTCGGCGCCAGCCGGGATCACGGTCTCCGGCCCGCGCTCGCTCCGGCTCGACGACCGCACTGGCAGCGGGAAAACCGAGCTGACCGTGACGGCCGCGGCGGGCACTCGCGAGGGTTACTACGAAGTGCCGGTGACATTGCGCGGGGCCGGACATTCGGTTTCTTCCTCGGTAATTGTGCTGGTCGCGCCGAAGGGAAGCCTGGCCGGCGCGTTCGACAATGCCGGCATCTCCGACGACGGCGACGGCGGTTCGGCGAATTTCGACGGCGCCGGAAACAGCTATTCACGAAAAGCGCTGTCGGACGCCGGTCTCGCTCCGGGTTCGACCGGACCCGCGGCGGGCGCCATGTTCGTCTGCCCCGCCGCGCCGTCCGGCCGTCCGGACAACGCGGTGGCCTCCGG
>NZ_JBSHAM010000072.1:0-20619 GCF_053611505.1 Amycolatopsis sp. NPDC054798
GCCGGGAGGTGGGTGCTTGACATGGCGGGAAAGATGCCTTGACAAGCACCCTCCTCCCGCATTTTTGGCTTCGTATCGGGGTGCAGGGCCGGGTGTGGCTGCCTGGGGTGGTTTGGGTGTGGTGGCGGTGGTTTGGTGCGCGGCTTGAGTTGCTGGTCCGGCCGGGGCGGGCGGCAGCGGGTGGTGCGCGGCCTGAGTTGCTGGTCCGGCCGGGGCGGGCGGCAGCGGGTGGTGCGCGGCCTGAGTTGCTGGTCGGGTTGGGCGGGGCGGGTTGCGGTTGGGTCGCGGGTGGGGCTAGCGCCCCAATGTGGCATTGGGTGCGGCTGACGCACCGAACGCCACATTGGGTGCATGCGACGCACCCAATGCCACATTGGGGACATCGCGGCAGGGGCGGGAGCGGGGCTGAGGGGCGGAGAAGGGGCTCCTTGGGGGAATTGCGTCCCGCAAGGAGCCTTCTTGCGTTCGAGGCGAGTCAGCGGGTGGCACCGGCGGGGGTCCACAGGGCGTCGATTTCTCGTTCTGCGGCGGCGAGGCTTTCCTTGGCGTGCGGGCGGAATTCCGACAGGGCGGGGTTGAGGTCTGCCATGGTGAATTCGGCGGTGATGAAGCGCGGTTCCAGGCCGGTCAAGGAAAGGCCGTGTGGGAGCCAGCCTTCTGCGTGGTCCCAGCCGTGCCGGGGAGTGCCTTCGCCGTAACCGCCGCCGCGGCTGGCCAGGACTAGGAGTTCTCGGCCGCCCAGTACCGAGGGGTCTTCGCCCGCGGAGGCGATCAGGCGGTCTACCCAGGCTTTGACCGAGCTGGGTGCGCCGTAGTTGTAGAGCGGGAGGCCCAGCAGCACGGTGTCCGCGGCCAGCACTTCGGCTGCCAGTTCTTCGCCGATTCGAGCGGCTGCGCGGTGGTCTTCGGTGTGCTCGGACGCGGGGGTGATCCGGGCTTCCCAGGCGAGGGGGTCCAGGTGCGGAACTGGGTTCGCGCCCAGATCTCGGTACGTCACCGTTCCCCCAGGATGCGCGGCTCGCCATGCCTGAGCAGCGCGGGCACTGAGTTTGCGGCTCACTGAGCGGTCGCCGTTGATGCTGGAGTCGAGGTGCAGGAGGTGCGCCATGTCGATGACCGTCCGTAGATAGTTTGTGTAAGACAAACCATTTATAGCACGGAAGCTACCCAGGCTGTCTCGTAGACTGGACACATGGCTCCGCTGCCGCTCGTCGCCCAGGCTCCGCGCAGGTCTGGTGCGTTGCTCGAGCACTTCGCGCGCCGCATCCGGCTGCGCGCGGAGAGCGTGCTCGCGCCGTTCGGGCTGCGGCCTCGGCATTTGATCGCGCTGACCGTCCTCCAGACCCGCGGGTCCAGCACCCAGCAGTCCCTCGCGCAGATCCTCGAGATGGACAGCACCAACGTCGTCGGCCTGCTCAACGACCTCGAAGCCGACCAGCTGATCGAGCGGCGGCGTTCGCCGGAGGACCGCAGGCGGCACGTCGTCGTGCTGACTGAGCGTGGTGCGAAGGAGCTGGCCCGGGCGGAGGCGGCGCTCGCGGCGGTCGAGGACGAGGTGTTCGCGGCGCTCGACCCGGACCAGCGTGAGCAGCTCTACAACTTGCTGTTGCAGGCGGCTTCCGGAACGGTCGACAGCAGCTCCTGTAGGGAGGAGCCGCCAACCTGCTGAACGGGAGGGGCAGCGAATGGACGGCGCCGCCGAGCGGCTCGCGAAGTATCGCGCCATGCGCAACTTCGCGAAGACCGACGAGCCGTCTGGTGCGAATGCCCCGAAGGAGCCGGGTTACCGGTTCGTCGTGCAGCGGCATCGGGCGCGGCGGAAGCATTACGACTTCCGGCTCGAGCTGGGTGGCGTGCTGGTCAGCTGGGCGGTGCCGAAGGGGCCGACGCTTGACCCGAAGGCGCGTCGGATGGCCGTGCACGTCGAGGACCATCCGCTGGAGTACGCCGATTTCGAGGGCGTGATCCCGCACGGCGAGTACGGCGGCGGCGACGTGATCGTGTGGGATCGCGGGCGCTGGGAGCCGGTCGACACCGACGATCCCGAGCAGGCGCTCGCGGACGGGAACCTGCACTTCGACCTGTACGGCGAGAAGCTGGCCGGCCGGTTCGTGCTGATCCATCCCAAGAAGGACGGCGACGGGAAGCAGTGGTTTCTGCTGCACAAGCAGGACGACTACGCCACCGCGGGCTGGGACGCCGAGGACCATCCGAAGTCGGTGAAAAGCGGGCTCACCAACGACGAGATCGCCGCCGCCCCGCCTGCGTTGTGGCGGGGCGATCTGCCTGCGACCGAGGCGGAGGTGCCGCTGCATGCGGTGTTCGAGCCGGCGGCCGAGGAGGAGTTCGCCGCGCTGCACGAGCTGGGCAAGCAGGGAACCTGGACGGTCGCCGGGCGGCAGTTGAAGGTCACCAACCTCGACAAGACGTTGATTCCTGGCCGCGATGGCGAAGCGCCGATCACCAAACGAGAGTTGATCGAGTATTACGCCCGGATCGCGCCGACGATGCTCCCCTACCTCGCCGGACGCGCACTCAACACCAACCGGTTCCCTGGCGGCGTCGGCAAACCCGGCTTCTGGCACAAGGAAGTCCCCGACCACGCGCCGGAGTGGCTGCACCGCTGGCATTACGAAGCGGCCGAACCCGGCGAGGTGCAGCAGTATCTCGTGCCCTCCGGCGTCGCGGATCTGGCTTGGCTGGCCAACTTCGCCGCGCTGGAGCTGCACGCCTGGACGTCGCGCACGTCCGACGTCGAGCATCCGACCTGGCTGCTGTTCGACATCGACCCCGGTTCGGAGACGTCCTTCGACGACGTGCTCGCGCTCGCCCGGCTGCATCGGACCGCGCTCGACCACTTCGGGCTCGTCGGGCGGCCGAAAACCACCGGGCAGCGCGGCATTCAGGTCTGGGTGCCGATCGAACCGCGGTATACGTACGCCGAGACTCGGGCGTGGGCGGAAACCGTGTCGAAGTCGATCGGCAAGATCGTGCCGGACCTGGTGAGCTGGGCGTGGCACAAGGACCGCCGCGGCGGGCTCGCGCGGCTCGACTACACGCAGAACGTGCTGAACAAAACCCTCGTCGCGCCGTACAGCGTGCGGCCGAAGCCGGGGGCGCCGGTGTCCGTCCCGCTGGAATGGGACGAACTCGACGACCCCGACCTCACTCCGGATCGGTGGACGATCCGGACGGTGCTCGATCGCGTGGCGAAAGCGGGAGATCCATTCGCGCAACTGCTCGACGTGCACCAACGCCTGCCGCGGCTGTCGTGAAAATCCCGGCCGCGGCAACGACAGCGAAGCCGATCAGCAAATAGCGCGCGGACGCCACCATCGACGGCGCGCCCAGGTTCACCAGCAGACCGGCGACCGAGGCACCGAACGCGGTCGCCATCGTGAGCACCGTAGCGATCGCGGCCGCCGCCTGCTGACCGCTGGCCATCGCGGCGACCGACAGGTGCGGCATGGCGATGCCGATCCCCGTGCCGCCAGCGAGAAGGACGACCAGCCACGCCAGCACCGAGGCGTTTTCCCGCTGCAGCAAGGCAAGCACGACGAACGCGACAGCTAGCAGCGTCGGTCCGGCCAGGCAGAGCAGCCGGACCCGGCGTGCCGACGAGCTGACGAGCTGCCCAGCAGACCAGCCGAACGACAGCGCGGCGGAGAAGAAACCCGCTGCGGCGGGCGGTAATCCGCCGAGATGCTGACCGAACAACGGCAGGAACGACTCCACCGAAACCCCGGCCGCGAGACACATGATGGTCAGGTAGATCCACCGCAACGACGAGCCTGACTGGTAGGTCTCCGCAGGCAGCACCCGAACCGCAGCGCGTTTCTCGACGAGCAGAAACGCCAGTACGAAACCTAATCCCAGCACGATAAACGCAGCCATCGCGACGACGTTCGGCAAGATTCCGGCGACACTCACCGCCCCGACCGCGCCCACGACGGCCACCAGCGCGAAGGTTGGCACGGGACCTGCCGCACCACGGGTCTCGCTGCGCGGAAGCGCCCGCGGCACCAGCGCCGCGATCACGACCGCCGCGACCGCCAGCACGACGAACGCCACGCGCCACGAACCGAATTGCGCGAACAACCCGCCGAGCGCCGGGCCGACCAGGTTGCCGACCCCGAACATCGCCGAGATCAACGCACTCCCCCGTGCCCACAAATGCTGCGGCAGGGCCGAATGAATCACCGCGAACCCGAGGCCCGTCAGCAATCCGGCACCCAATCCTTGAACCCCGCGACCGGCCAGCAGCACCGGCATCGCGGGACTCACCGCGCACACCACCGAGCCCGCCGCGAAAACGCCGAACCCTAGGTAGTACGCCGCCGCGTTGCCGAGCCGGGCGAGCGCCCGGCCGACGAACATCGTGGCGACGACCTGTGCGACCAGGAACGCCGTCATGTTCCACGCGTACAGCCGTTCCCCGCCGATGTCGGCGACCGCGGTCGGCAAAAGGCTTGCCGCCACATAGATGTTGACCGCGCCGACGAGCACACCGCCCGCCAGCACGACCGCTGTGCTGAGGTGTGCCCCCAATTCACGCCACGAACCCACTCGTTTCTCCTCCCGGATGCGTTGTCGCGGTCGCATCATGTCCGGGCGGGAGACCCCGGTAATCAGACAAATCAGGCATGAACCAGGTCACAATTTGGTGAGCACCACCAGATAGCGGCACGGCTGCGTCCCGGGGTTCTCGTACGCGCAGTCGACCGGGCGGCCCAGCTGGAGACAGTCGCCTTCGGCGAGTTCGTGCACCACTTCGCCTTCATGGAAGCGCAATTGGCCTGACAGCACCCAGACCTGATGGTCGGCGAAGGCGTAGGAACTGGCCGGGAAGCCAGCTTTCTCGCCGGGCGGCAAGTCGATCTCGACCAACTCGGTGGCACCGTGGCCGGGCGGCGAGACCGCGCGGCGCACGTAGCCGGTGACCGGGTCCTGCCAGGTCGGCTGGTCGTCGCGACGGACGAGGCGGCGGTCGTCCCCCTCCGCGCGGGCGATGAGTTCGGACAGCGTGAGCCCGAGTGCGGTGGCGAGCCGGCTCAGCAGCACGGCCGTCGGCTGGGCTTCGCCGCGTTCGATTTTCCCGATCATCGCACGGGAAACACCGGAGCGTTCGGCGAGCACGCCAGCGGACAACGCACGGTCCTGCCGGGCTTCGCGCACCGCGGCGGCGAGCGAGGCGGAGAGGGGATCGGTCACAGTGGTCGACTATAGCAGCGGTTCGTGTCTACTATCGTGGACATGTTGATCCGACCTGCCGAAGAACGGGACGCCGAGGCGTGCGCGGCGATCTACGCGCCGTACGTCCGGGAAACCACGATCAGCTTCGAGACCGAACCCCCGACACCGACGGAAATGGCCGCCCGCATCGCGAAGGCGACGAAGTCGTACGCGTGGCTGGTGCTGGAAATCGACGGCGAGGTCGTCGGATACGCCTACGGCAGCCCGTACAAGGAGCGCGCGGCCTACCGCTGGTCATGCGAAGTGAGCGTGTACCTCGCGCAGGACCGTCGGCGCGCGGGCGGCGGAAAAGCCTTGTACGAAGCCCTTTTCGCCCGACTGGCCGAACGCGGCTTCCGGATGGCAGTCGCCGGGATGACACAACCGAACGAACCGAGCATCGGCCTGCACAAGGCCATGGGCTTCGAACTCATCGGAACCTGGCGGCGAATCGGCTGGAAACACGGAGCCTGGCGAGACGTCACGTGGATGCAGCGAGAACTCGCACCCGCATCCGACACCACACCGGAGGAACCGCGTTAATCCACGCCGAGGTCGAGTTCCTCGATGTCGTGCTCCAGCCGGGCCCGCCACGACCACTTCGGTTCCGTCCAGTCGGTGTCCGACGGCGGCGGCTCCCCCAGCGGCAGCGCCGGATCGACCACGCCGTGCGTCACCCGGTAGGCCAGCGCGGACGTCGCCGCGCGAATCCATTTGTCGCCCGCCGCACCGGAAGGCGGCGCGACCCCGAACGCGTGCGTGAACCACACCGGCAGCAACGCGCTCGACCCGATCGCCTCGGTGATTCGTTCGCGCAGCCGGGAATGCAGCTCTTCCCAGTCTCGTTCGCACTTCTCGATCTGCGGCAGCACCCGGGTCCGCGTCACCTCGTCGGCGGCGAGAAGCTGTTGTGCCGCTTCGGCATCCTGTTGCGCGGCAGGAAGCTGACGGTCCAGCACACCCCGGCGTCGAGCGACCACTTCGGACAGACGCGACTCCGCGTCGTCGCGCTCCGGCGTGCCGCGTTCGGCTTTCGCCAGCACTTCCAGGACGGCGATCAACGCTTCTTCGCTCTGCGCCAGCGCTTCCCGCGCCTGCGGCAGCCGCGCGACGTCCTCTTCGTACGGTCGGCGCTGGCTCGGTGTGAGCAGCTGCGCCGCGAGGCTGTGCCGCCGTTCCGCCTCCGCGGCGAGCTGCCGCAGTTGCGGGCCGACGTTGTCCAGATCGACTACCGGAACCTTCTCCGACACCCGCACCGCGCGTTCGAGCACCAGCAACCGCTGCCGGAGCCGTTCGAGCTGCCGGGCGGTGTGGTCCAGCCGGGTTTCGTGCCGGGAATGCGTTTCGGTGAACGACTCGACCGTCTCGCGCAGTTCGGAAAGCTCGCGGACGGTGCGGTTTTCCAGATCGTCGACGGTCTCTTGCATACCGCCGACCGTGTCGGTGAGGGCAAGGAGTTCCGGATCGGCCTCCGGGACCTCCTCGGGCGGGTAGTACTCGGTGTCGCGGTAGTACTCGGAGTAGGTCACCGCGCCTCCTGCGCCAGGAAAGCCACGGTCGCGACCGTGGTGAGCGCGGCCAGGATGACCACGATCAGCTGGGCGGACGGCCCGGCGCCGATGAGCGCGACCGCGGTGAAGATCGCGGCCAGCGCTCCGCTGTACGCGGCGCGCTGCCGCCGGACGACCATCAGCGGGGTCGGCCCGAGCGGCCCGAACGCGATCCGCAATCCAGCGGCCAGCAATGGCAACGCGAGCAGCAGCCAGACGGCGTTGAGCGCGCCGAACAGCATCATCGCGCCGCTCACCATCCCGACCGCGACCGGCGCGACGGCCAGGTACAGCGTCGTCCGCTGCACCTTGCCGTGTTTCGCTTCCAGCCGGGCGAGCCGCACCTGCTCGACGGCGGCGTCGACTTCCTTCTCGGTGCGCAGCAGCACCTCCGCCCGCTCGACCAGGGTGTCGAGCGTCTGCGTGCGTTCGTCGTCCGCCTGGTCCGGCAGCTGCGCCAGACCCGCGCGAAGCTCACGGCGGAGCGCGGACGCGCGCGCCATCACGTGGTCGCGCTGGTCCTCTGCGGGCGTAGTCACCTGGCCACTGTAGGTACGAAGCCCGCCGAAGCCTGGGAACGACGCGACTTCTTCTCGCGGCGGCCGGTCACAGCCGCAGCAGGTCCCGGCCGACGACGACCTCGCCGCGGAACCCCTCGGCAGCGTGTTTCGCCCAAACCTCGTCGGGGATGTCGGCGTCGGTCGGGACGAAATGCGACAGCACGAGCGTCCCGACGCCTGCCTCCTCGGCGAGCGCACCGACCCGTTCGACGCTGGTGTGGCTCGCCAGCAGGTGGTCGCGCAGAGTCGTGCCGTTGTAGCGGCCCACCATCTCATCGACCGCCGGGACGTACATGACCTCGTGCACCAGGACGTCCGCGCCGCGAGCGAGCCGGGCCAGGTTCTCGCACGGCGCGGTGTCGCCGGAAACCACGATGGACCGGTCCGCGGTGTCCACGCGGTAGGCGAAGGCGTCCACGATCGGCGGGTGGTCCACGCGGGCCGCGGTGATCCGCACGTTCTCGTCCTCGAAGACCACGCCGTCCTCCGCGACTTCGTACGGATCGAGCAGCTGGTCCAGCGGCCGCAAGCCTTCGTCGACGACCCGGGTGTCGATGTCGAAGCGGTTCATCGCCAGGAAATGCCGGGTCATGTCCGCGAGCGGCGGCGGGCCGAACGCGGGGACCCGGCGTTCCAGGTTGGCGGCCCAGGCCAGCAGGTAGAGGTTGCCGTAATCGGCGTTGTGGTCGGAGTGGTGATGCGTGATGCCGACCGCGCGCAGCGAGTCCAGCGCGATGCCCGCGTGCACCAGCTGCCGGGCGACTCCGTTGCCGCAGTCGATCACGTAGGTGGCGCCGTCGACGACGATCGCCTGCGCCGGAGCGCTCCGGGTGCGTTTCGGAGCGGGACCGCCCGCCGTGCCGAGGAGGATCAGCTGTGTGGTCATGGCGTGCACTCGCTTTCGAGGTTGAGGGAACGCGGCGAACTTCCGGCGGTCGCCGCTCGTGACCGGCGGGCCAGCCACACGACGACACCCAGCACGCTCCAGGCTGCCAGCGCGAGCAGAGCGGGAAGGGTGATCTGCTTGAGCAGCAACCAAGTCTGGACGCCGAGGATCGCGACACCGAGGCAGGACAACACCGCGTGCGACGCCCGGCGCATCCGGAACGGGGCCGCCGCGTGCAGTTCCGGACGCTGCCGGCGCAACCGCCACGACGCGATGATCAGCAAGGTGAGCAACGGCCCGGTGACGATCGACGTCATGGCCGCGATGTTCGCGACGCTGAACCCGGCCAGCACCGGGACCACGCCGATCAGGTAGAGAATCGCCAGCAGCCAGTGCGGGGTGCCGAACCTGCGGTTCACCGCGCCGAGCCCGGCGGGCAGCCAGCCGTCGCCGGTCGCGGCCAGCGCGGGTTTCGTCGCCGCCAGCAGCAGCGAGTTGATGTGCCCGATCACCGACGCCATCGCGCCGCCAAGAATGAAGAACGCGAAACCGCCCGGGGACAGGATGTGGCGGGCGACGTCGGACATCGGCTTGCCCGCGGACGCCTCCGCGCCGAGCACGCCCACCGACGGGATCGCCACGATCACGTAGATCACCGCCGCGACGAGAGTGCCGCCGACGACCGACAGCGGGATGTCGCGTCCCGGCCGCTTCATCTCCCCGCCGATGTCAGCGATCAGAAAGGCGCCGGTGGTGGCGAAGGTGAGCATGGCCGCCGCGTTGAGCAGGCCGCCGATGCCGTGCGGGGTCAGGTTCCCGAACTCGCTCCAGCGCACCTGCCCGATCCCGGCGATCCCGTACAGCAGGAAGGCGGCGAGCATGACGACCGCGAGCACGATGCCGACGCGGCTGGAGAACGTCGCGCCCGCCAGGTTCGTCAGGAAGAACACCGTGATCAGCGCGATCGCCAGCGGCCGGACCGGAACGCCCGGCACGAGCGCGCTGACGTAATTCGCCCCGGCCAGCGCCATCAGGCTGAGCTGGATGACCGACACGGCGGACAGCCACATCGACGCGAATCCGGCCGCGGGCGAGACCAGCCGCGCGGCGTAGGTGTAGCGGCCGCCGGTGACCGGCATCGCGCTCCCGAGGGACGCGATCGGCAGTGAATAGACGATCACCGCGAGCGCCGCGACGGCGAAGGCGATCGGCGCGCCGGCCCCGGTCAGCGCGATGGCCGTGCCCATCAACGCGACGACCCCGCCGCCGACTACCTGATGGAACGAGACTCCGACGGCTTGGAACAGGGAGATGCTTCGCTTGAGGTTCGCGTCCGCGGGCTGAGCTTCGGTCGGCATCGTGATCACTGCCTTCTGCTGGCCGTTGTCGATCGGCACAGCGTGACCCAAACCGCGACGGTTCGGAAATGCCGAATGCCCGCCGCGGCATAGCCGTCCGGGAATACCGCCGGGATAGCCGGGCGGGCATACGAACGAGCGAATCAGGCATTGGACGGGCATGGCACCCGGCAAGAACGATGAAGAGCCCGCGTTTCCGTCCGACTTTGTGGAGCTTCCATGACCGTGGCCCTCTCCGAGGCGGCTGCCCGCGATCTCGACGCCCAGGACCCGTTGCCGACGCTGCGGGCGCAGTTCCACGTCCCGCCCGCGACTGGCGGCGGCTACGCCGAGACGGCCTACTTCGCCGGGAACTCCCTGGGCCTGCAGCCGATCGCGACCCGCGCCGCGCTGGCCGAGGAACTCGAAGACTGGGCCCGGCTCGGCGTCGAAGGCCACGTCGAAGCAGCCCGCCCGTGGGTTTCGTACCACGAACAGCTGCGCGATCCGGCGGCCCGGCTCGTGGGTGCGCGACCGGCCGAGGTCGTGATGATGAACTCGCTGACGGTCAACCTGCACCTGATGATGGTCAGCTTCTACCGGCCGACCCCGGAGCGGCACGCGATCCTCATCGAGGACACCGCCTTCCCCTCCGACAGCTACGCCGTGCGCAGCCAAGTCGCGCTTCACGGCTATGACCCGGACGAAACCGTCATCCGGCTTTCGCCGCGGCCGGGGGAATCGACGCTGCGCAGCGAGGACGTCTCCGGCTGGCTCGCCGAGCACGGGCACCGGGTCGCGCTCGTCCTGCTGGGCGGGGTCAACTACTACAGCGGGGAACTGCTCGACCTCCCGGCGATCACCCGCGCCGGGCACGCCGCCGGAGCGATCGTGGGCTGGGATCTCGCGCACGCGGCGGGCAACGTGCCGCTGCGGCTGCACGACTGGGATGTCGACTGGGCCGCCTGGTGCACCTACAAATATCTCAACAGCGGACCGGGCGCGATCGCCGGCGCGTTCGTGCACGAACGGCATCTCGCGGACCGTTCGCTGCCGAAGCTGGCCGGCTGGTGGAGCACCGACCCCGGCGTGCGGTTCCGCATGCAGCCGAACGTGACCCCCGTCGACACCGCCGACTCTTGGCAGCTGTCGAACCCGCCCATCCTCGCCATGGCTCCGGTGCGGGCTTCGCTGGAGATGTTCGACGCTGTGGGCATGGATGCCTTGCGCGCCAAAAGCCTCCGGCTGACTGGCTACCTCGAAACGCTGCTCGACGCGACCTGCACGGGGCGTCCGCTGGAGGTGCTCACGCCCCGGGACCCGGAGAGCCGGGGAGCGCAGCTCTCCGTCCGGCTGCACGGTTTGGACGCCGACGCCGTCAGCAGTGCCCTGCGGACCCAGCACGGAGTCATTGCGGACGCCCGCCGTCCGGACGTGATCCGCCTGGCGCCCGTGCCGATGTACTCCACCTTCCACGACTGCTGGCGCGCGGCGACCGCCCTGGCGGAGGTCGTTAACGTTTCTTCCGCCGGATCTTGATCGCGCGCAGGTCGGTGACCGCGTAGTTCAGGTCCCGGTACGGCAGGCCGTGCTCGGCCAACGCGGCGGTCGCGCCGTCTTTCGCCGCGCGTTCGTCGTCGTCCGGGCCGGCCGGGACCTGACAGCGGAAGGTGAATGCCGTCGCGTTGACGTCGTGGGTGAACGTGCCTTCCTCGGTGAAGGCGACGTCGGTCTTGGCTTCCAGCGTGGCGCGGGCGCTCTCGTCGAGAGGGTCGAATTTGCCGCGAATGATCACGCGGAACGCGTCCATGTCAGGTGTCCTTCCGGGTCGCGTAAGTCAAAACTTGTTCGCTCAGCAGGTCTTCGACCGCGTCGAGGAGCGTCAGCGCGGTCTCCGCGATGTCGTCCGGCCGCTCCCCCGCGACAGTGCGTTTGCCGATCTCGCCGTACAGCAGGCTGTGCACCCAGCCGATCTGAGCGGCGACCAGCCCGGGCACCGGATCTCCCTGCGCCGCACCGGTTTCCTCGGCCAGCAGGTCGGCGAGTTCGGCGACCATCTGCTCGCCGAGATCCCGCAGCCGCGCGGCGAGCGTGGGCGCGGCCAGCATCATCGGCAGCACCCGGCCGAACCCCGGGCTCAACCCGATCGTCCGCGAGCGCTGCCGGATCTCGTCGCGCAGGCGGTCCAGCACCGCACGTGCCGCGGACACCCCCGGCTCCCGCGCCCGCACGATCCCGGCCAGCCGCCCCGCCGAAGCTGGCGAGTCTTCGGAGGGCGG
This sequence comes from Amycolatopsis sp. NPDC054798, assembly GCF_053611505.1. Taxonomy (NCBI): domain Bacteria; kingdom Bacillati; phylum Actinomycetota; class Actinomycetes; order Pseudonocardiales; family Pseudonocardiaceae; genus Amycolatopsis; species Amycolatopsis sp. NPDC054798. The sequence goes on from NZ_JBSHAM010000072.1 coordinate 11,845, forward strand.
CAGCACCAGGTCTTCCTTCACGCGGAAGTGGTTGTAGACGGTGTTGACCGCGACGTCGGCGGCCTCGGCCACCTCGGCGATCGTCACCGCGTCGAATCCGCGCTCGACGAACATCCGCAGCGCGGTTTCCGCGATGTGCCGCACCGTCTCCTGCTTCTTTCGCTCTCGAAGTCCCACGCCGAAGAGTGAAGCAGACTGCAAACTTGGTGTCGACTCCATTTTTCACCCGGGATCTCCTGGATATCGGGGAGATCCCGGAGGACGGGACGACCGTCAGCACGGCATCATCGACCAGTGCGGATCGGCTTGCTGGGCCCCCTGGAGGTCCGGAACGACGACGGTGCCGCGGTCGAGATAGCCGGAGCCCGATTGCGGACGCTGCTGAGCGCCCTCGCGCTGGAGTCCGGCCGGGTCGTCTCGGCCGGGCGTCTGGTCGACGCCGTCTGGGGGACGCGTCCGCCGGCCACGGCGAATGCGTTGCAGGCGCTCGTCTCGCGGCTTCGCCGGGCCGGCACGCGGCTCGACTCGACCCCGTCCGGCTACCGGCTGCCTGAGGCGACCGTGGACGCGGCACGATTCGAAGAGCTGGTCACCGCGGCCAGGATGGCGCCCGACGAGAAACGAGTCGTGCTGCTGCGCGAGGCGCTCAATCTGTGGCGCGGTCCGGCGCTGGGCGACGTCTCCGACGCGCAGTTCTTCCGAGGGCATGTCGCACGGCTGAACGAACTGCGTCTTTCAGCCGCCGAGGACTACGCCGAAGCCGCGCTCCGGATGGGGCACGGCGCGGAACTCGCCGAGGAACTGTCGGAACTGCTGACCGAGCACCCGCTGCGAGAACGGCTGGCCGCGGCGTTGATGCTTTCTCTGCAAGCTGCCGGACGACCGGCCGAAGCCCTGCAGGTGTTCGCCCGCATCCGGATGGCGCTGGCGGACGAACTCGGCACCGATCCGGCACCCGAACTGTCCGCCGCGCACACCAAAATCCTCCGCGAGACGGTGGCCGGCCAGGATGTGGCGCGCACGAACCTGCGAGCCGGGCTGACCAGTTTCGTCGGCCGGGACGCCGACGTCGCCCGCGTGGCCAAGATGGTCGGCGAGTACCGGCTCACCACGCTCACCGGACCCGGTGGGGCCGGAAAGACCCGGCTGGCCACGGAAACCGGGCGGCAGCTGCTGACCGGACGCAGCGGCGTGTGGTTCGCCGAACTGGCCCCGATCGCCACCGGCGCGGACGTTCCGCAGGCCGTGCTCGACGCGTTGGGCCTGCGCGAACAGATGTACACCGGAACGCTCGCCAGCGGCACTCCGCGCGAACGGGCGGCGAGAGCGCTGCGCGACCGGGACGCGGTGCTGGTGCTCGACAACTGCGAGCACGTCGTCGAAGCCGCTGCGGAACTGGCCGAACACCTGCTCGGCGAATGCCCGCGGCTGCGCGTTCTCGCGACCAGCCGGGAGCCCTTGGCCGTGACCGGCGAGGCGTTGTGGCCAGTCGAACCGCTGACGTTGCCAGCGGAAAGCGCGACGCCCGTCGAAGCGATGTCGTGTGCTTCGGTGCGGCTGCTGGCCGATCGTGCCGCCGCCGTGCGTCCGGGATTCACCGTCGACGGGTCCACTGTGGACGATGTGGTGCGGATCTGCCGGGCACTCGACGGAATGCCGCTGGCGGTAGAACTCGCCGCCGCGCGGTTGCGGTCGATGACGGTGTCCCAGCTCGCGGCCCGGCTCGACGATCGGTTCCGCCTGCTCACCGCGGGCAGCCGGACCGCCTTGCCGCGCCACCGCACGCTGCGCGCGGTGGTCGACTGGAGCTGGGATCTGCTTGAACCGGACGAACGGCACCTGCTGCGCCGGTTGTCGGTGTTCTCCGGCGGCGCGACCGCAGAGGCCGCGGAGGCGGTCTGCGCAGGGACGTCCGAGCTGCTCAGCGCGTTAGTCGACAAATCGCTACTGACCGTTTCCGAGGACCCCGAGCCGCGCTACCGGATGCTCGAAACGATCAAGGCGTACGGGCTGGAACAGCTCACCGTGGCCGACGAACGCGAGGAACTGCGGCAGGCACACGCCGAGTGGTTCGCCCGCTTCGCCGAAACCGGCGACAAATACCTGCGCCGGGCCGAGCAGATCGAATGGCTGGCGCGGTTCGCCGCCGAGCACGGCAACCTCATCTCCGCGGCACGCGGCGCGATCGCCGCTGGCGACGCTACGACGTCACTGCGGCTGGTGACGTCGTGCGCGTGGTTCTGGATGCTGACCGGGCACAAAACCGAGGCGCAGGAACTGATCGAGGCGGCATTGGCGTTGCCCGGCGAGGTGGACCGCGAGCTGCGCGCGATGGGGTACGCGATGGCCGCCTTGTTGCTGACCATCGGAATGTCCTCCGAAACCTCCGCCGACGCCTGGGGCCGCAAAGCGCTCGAACTGAGCCGGGACAGCAAGAATTCCTTGCTGCGGTCCATTCTCCCGGTCCTCACCCGAACCGGAGACGACGGCACTGACGAGTCCGCATTGGACGGTTTGCTGTCCGATGCGGACCCGTGGCTGCGCGCCCATGCCCGGCTGCACCGAGCACGGACCCAGCTGAACCTCCGGCACGACTCGGCCGCGCAGGAAGCCGACATTCGCGAGGCTGTCCGGCTGTTCCGGCTGAGCGGGGAGCGCTGGGGGATGTCGCTGGCGCTGAACAGTCTCGCCGAGGTCGTCGGCCGTCGCGGTGAGCTGGAGGAAGCCGTTTCGTGCTACGAGGAATCGATCCAAGTCGTCTCGGAAATCGGTTCCGCCGAGGACATGCTGTTCGCCCGGGGCAGGCAAGCGCACCTGTTCTGGCAACTCGGCGACGAGACAGCAGCGGCGACCGCGATAGCCGCCGCCGAACGAGACGCGCGGAGTGTGCCGTTCCCTGATTCGCTTGCGTTCCTGGCCCAGACGAAAGCCGAACTGGCCCGCTGGCGCGGGGATCTGGAGGAAGCCCGGCGGGAACTGAACCAGGCCGAAGCGTTGCTGAGCGACATCTCGCCGCATCCGTTGTTCCGCGCGATGATCCAGCATTCGCACGCTTACCTCGACGCCCAAACCGGAGACCTCCCCACCGCCCGGGGCCGCCGCCGCGAAGCACTGTCCTTGGCCGCAGCGTCCGGCGAGGTGCTGTACCTGGCGATAGTCCTGGTGGGCATCGCCGACCACGCCCTGCGCCTCGACCGCCCGGTCGACGCCGCTGATCTCCTGGCCGCCGCCCACCGCCTTTGCGGCTGTCCCAACCTGGCCCTGCCCGATGCGACCGCCGCCGCAGCCGCTGTCCAGGCCCAACCGTCAGGCACCGTCGACGACCCGGTCGCCCTCGCCTACGACGTCCTCAGCTGACACCTTCGGAAGCCACCGCAGCGCGAGCATTCCCAGGCCAGCGCAGAGCACCGCCGCGATGCCCATCGCGACGTGCAACCCGGTCACGACAGCGACCTTCCCTTGCTCCGGCCCGTGCAACCGGACGACAAACGCCGCGACCGAACCGAGCAACGCGATCCCCAGCGCGTTGCCGATCTCGTTGGACGTCTCCGCGATCGCCCCCGCCGAGCCTGCCCGATCCGTTGGCACCGCGCCGACCGCAGTGTCCGCGACGAGCGAGAACGAGATCCCGTAACCGATCCCGGCCACCACTGTCGACGCGATGAACCATCCGATTCCGCCGGTGGCAGTGGTCGCCAGCAGCAACGCCAACCCCAGCGCCATCGCGAAATGGCACGTCACCAACGCTGCCCGGCTCCCGATCTTGAGGGAGAACGCTGGCGTGAGGATGCACACCGCAGTGAGCACAGCAGCGCCCGGAAGCGCCAGCAGCGCAGCGGCGAGTACGGATATCCCCAGCACGGACTGGAGGTAGACCCCGGTCAGATACGCCGCCGCCGACCAGGCGAACAGCGAGAGCACCCCGGTGATCACCGCGACAGTGAAGACTTTCTCGCGGAACAAAGTCACGTCGAGGAGCGGATACTCCAGCGTCCGTTGCCGCAACACAAACCACGTCAGCACCCCGGCACCGACGACCCCGATTCCGGCCACCGGCCAAGACAGACCGTAGGCGGCGAGGTTCTTGACCGCGTACACCGCCAGCAGCAAACCGCCCGCGGACAAGACAATGCTGAGCAGATCGACCTTCCCCGGCCGGGTCGTCCTGACCTCCCGGAGCACAAACGGCGCAGCAGCAAGGAAAATCACGACGACCGGCAGGTTGACCAGAAACACCGATCCCCAGCCGAACCGGCTCAGCAGCACCCCGCCGAAGATCGGCCCGATCGCGAAACCAGCCGCGAACGTCGCGGCGAAAATCCCGATCGCCCTTGCCCGTCGCCTCGGCTCGGGAAACAACTCGCTGAGCACCGCGAGCGCAGACGGCAACAGCGTCGCGCCGCCAAGCCCCATCAGCACGCGACAGCCGATGAGCCATTCCGGCCCGGTCGCGAACGCCGCCCCGGCCGAGCCCGCCCCGAACACCGCGGTGCCGGCCAGCAGGAGTTTGAGCCGTCCGTACCGGTCGCCGAGGCTCCCGAACGCGATGAGCAGCGAACCGACCGCGAAGCCGTAGCTGTCGAGGATCCACAGGGCTTGGTCGGCGGTCGGGGCCAGGGCGCGGGAGATGGTCGGCATGGTCAGGAACAGGATCGAGCCGTCCATCGAGACCAGCAGAACCGGTCCGAGCACCACGAGCAGCCCCAGCCAGGCGCGGCGAGTTTCCGTCATGCCCCCGATCCTGGGAACCCGCGGCCCGCCCCGGCCAGCACCAGCGATGAGTACCCCTCGCAGGTGCAGGCACCTCGCGCGTGCGCTGCCTACCATCGAGACCATGCAGACCGAAACCCTCGGCGTGTTCCTCAAAACCCGCCGCGACCGCGTGACGCCGGAAGCCGCCGGGCTGCGGACGTACGGCACGCTCCGCCGGGTGCCCGGGCTGCGCCGGGAGGAACTCGCCCAGCTCGCGGGCGTCAGCGTCGGGTACTACACGCGGCTGGAGCAGGACCAGTCCGGCACCGCCTCGCCGCAGGTGCTCGACGCGCTCGCGCGGGTGCTCGGCCTCGACGACGCCGAGTCCAGCCACCTGCACAACCTCGCCCAGCGCCCCGGTGTCTCCCGGCTGGTGCGCCCCGCACCGGAAACGCTGGACCCGCGGGTCGCGACCCTGCTGCACGCACTGAGCGACAGCGTGCCCGCGATCGTCCTCGGCCGCCGGGGCGACGTGCTCGGCTGGAACCGCATCGGCCACCTCCTGCTCGCCGAACATCTCGACTACACCGCACCGGACTCGCCGGACACCCGGCCGTCGATCCCGCGGATGTTCTTCCTCGACCCGCTGCACCGCGACCTCTACCGCAACTGGGCCGACCTCGCGCGCATCCACATCGGCTACTTGCGCCTGACGTCCGGACGGCACCCGACCGACGCCCGGCTCGCCGAGCTGATCGGCGAACTCGTCATGGGCAGCCCGGAATTCGCCGCGTTGTGGGCGACCGGCGAGGTCGCGGACTGCACCAGCGGGCCGATGAACCTCCGCCACCCGACGCTGGGCCACCTGGATGTCGACTACCAAGTCTGGCTGCAGCCCGACAACCCCGACCACCGGTTGGAGGCCTACACCCCGCGCGACAACGCCACCCGTGACGCGCTGCGACTGCTTGAGGTCGCATCGAGCTAACAGTCGGCGAAACCGCCCTGACCACAGCATTCGATGTGGGATCATCCGCCAGTGACCGGCGAGCGGAGCGACCCGCACTCCATCGAGGCGGAAGACCTCGAGGATTTCGACTCTTGGACCGCACAAGCCGCGCTGGCCTCTCTCATCGACGAAACGCTCGGCTCGCCAGAGGTCACCCGGCTCCTCGCCCGGGAATCGCTGCGTACCGAAGTCGTGCGCGAGGAACTGTTCGCGAACGAAACGCTGCTCGCGAAGATCCGGACGCTGCAGGACCAGGTCATGGCCGAGGGCGACCGCGGGTTCCGTCCGCGAAACCGTGCGGTGTCGGCGACCGAGGTGGCCTGGCTGTTCATCGCGGTGCTGCTCGGGCTCGCCTATCTCAGCCTGATGAGCGCCGCGTGGAGCCAGCTCCCGCTGTTCCTCCGGATCTTCGCCGGCCTGATGATGCCGTGCGTCCTGTTCGCCACCGGCGCGCTCGCGGTCCGCAAAGTCACCGCGTTGCGCGAGTGGATCAACCCGGACTCCATGCAGTTCCACGAGGAGCAATTCGGTCTGGGGCCGCGTCGTTCGTTCGCCGCGCGCGAGATCGTGCTGCCCGAGGTCCGCGACGTCATCTCCGCGCATCGGCAGCTGCACTTCGGCACCACCCTGGTTTTCGATCAGCAATACGACCTCGGCGAGGAGGACAGCACCCGAATCGTGCCGACCGCCGCGGCGAAACGGATCCGGCGCGTCCTCGAACGCGCGGGCTCCGGCGCGGTCGCGCTCGGCGGGCAACGCGGGTCCGGCAAGACCACCGCGATCCGCTCCATGCAGCGAGGCCTGTTGCACGGCAGCGAAAACCCGGCACCGCTGGTCGTGGTCGCCGCCGCACCAGCCACCTACGACGCCCGCGATTTCGTGCTGCACCTGTACAAACTCCTGTGCCAAGCCGTCCTCGACCGGATCGAGCAGACGGTGGGATCGAAACTCGGCTGGCGTTGGTGGGCCCGCCGGTTCTGGCGCGGATCGGCCGACCTCGTCTTCTCGGCCGCACTCGGCTGGGCGATCGGCGGCGCACTGTGGGACGGGAGATTCCTGCGGTTCCCCGGCGAACTTTGGCACACCGTCGTCAAGGTGCGGTTCCCGCACCTACTAGGTCCATTGTGGATTGACCAGCCAGTGGGCAACCGGATCGCACTGGCCGTGGTCGCCGTTCTCGCCCTGCGCTGGGCATGGAAACTCCTCGCGTCGGCAGCCAAGGCACTGCTGATCTTCCTGCGGCGGAAATCGTCCGCCGGACTGCGCGCGCTGGAGACCGAAGCACACGAGCAGTTGTTCCGGACCAAGTACTTGCTGACCTACACCACCGGCTGGTCGGGCAAACTCGCCGTCCCGGCAGGCGGCGAAATGGGGCACACCCGCTCCACGCAACGGGCCGAACAACAGCTGACCCACCCGGAGGTCGTCGACGAATTCCGCGCCTTCGCCCAGCTGACCGCCCGATCGCTGCGCGCGGAAGGGATCACTGACCGGGTCGTGGTCGCCATCGACGAACTCGACAAGATCGGCGAACAGGACAAGGCCCAACAGCTGGTGAACGACATCAAGGGCATCTTCGGCGTGCCCGGCTGCCTGTACTTCGTGGCAGTTTCCGACGACGCGGTGCTCAGCTTCGAACAGCGCGGACTGGCCGTGCGCGACGCGTTCGACAGCGCGTTTTCCGAGGTAGTGCGGCTGGAATCGTTCACCCTCGACGAAAGCAGGCTGTGGATCGCGCAACGGCTGCCCGGCGTTCCGGAGCAGTTCTGCTACCTCGGCCACTGCCTCTCCGGCGGCCTCCCGCGCGACCTGCGCCGCACCACGATCGACATGGTGGACGTGACGATCGAGCACTACGAGCCGTCGCTGTCGACGGTCACGAGCATCCTGGTGCGCACCGAACTGACGGCCAAAGCGAGCGGCTTCACCGCGCAAGCTCGCGGGCTCGCGCAGACGCCGGAACTGACCGAACTGTGGCCGAAACTGCTCCGCATCCCCGACACCCGCGAAGCGGTGGAACTCGCCGAGTTAGCCGCAGAACTGCACGAAGGCGCGACCCCCGACCTCGCCGACGCAGTCAACCGGCTGCGTCTGCACAGCAGCGCGTTCGTCCTCTTCTGCGCCACCGTCCTGGACGTGTTCACTGACGCGCTCACCCAGTCCCAGCTCACGCCGAGCCTGCACGAACTCGCCGTCGCCCGGCGGCGGCTCGCGCTGGACCCGCACCTCGCGTGGGCCGACTTGAACGACTTCCGCAAGTCGCACGATCTGCCACTGCCCGGCCGGGCATAACCAACGCTTCTGCCTTAGGGAACAATCAGCTCTTGGACTTCTAGCCGAGCTCCTTCTAGCGTTGCGTCCATGACCACGTACGTTCTCGTCCCCGGCGCCTGCCACGGCGGCTGGTGCTTCGACCGGCTCACGAGCCAGCTGCGCGACCGCGGCCACCGCGTGCTCCCGCTGACGCTCACCGGCCTCAGCGAACGGCAGAACCTCCTGCACTCCGGCGTCAACCTCGACACCCACATCGAGGACGTCGTGCGCGCGATGCAGGCCGAGCAGGTCGAACGTGCCGTGCTGGTCGGCCACAGCTACGGCGGGATGGTCATCACCGGTGCCGCCGACCGGGTGCCGGAACTGGTCGACGCGCTGGTGTACCTCGACGCTTTCGTGCCAGAGAACGGCGATTCCTGCTGGACCCTGACCGACGACCGGCAGCGCGAGTGGTACCTGAGCGTCGGCGAGACCGGGTACGCCGTGCCGCCGCTGCCGTTCTTCGACCCCCGCGCGTCGGCGCATCCGCTGGCGACACTGCTGCAGTCGATCCGGCTGGACGCGGACCTGAGCCGCTTCCGCCGCCGGGACTACGTGTACGCGACGATTTGGGACGGTGGGTCGCCGTTCGAACCGACTTACCGGCGGCTGCTCGACGATCCACAGTGGAATGTCCAGGCGCTGGAGAGCAAGCACGACCTGATGCGCGACGCGCCGGACGAACTGCTGCGGATCCTTCTCGACGCTGGAGAGTCGTGGGGTGGGGGGGGGGGGGGGTGAAGAGGAGCACCAAACACAAA
>NZ_JBSHAM010000072.1:20629-41772 GCF_053611505.1 Amycolatopsis sp. NPDC054798
GGTTAGAACCGGGACAACCACTCACGACCCCAGCGAAGGAACCCGCTCCCCCACCGGCGGCGGCCCCGGCGGCGTCCCGTCCCCGAACGGCCTTCCGCCCAGCTCCTCGCGCCCGTGCGGCGTCAGCCATTCCGTCGCCACCGGCCCCAACGGCACGATCCCGGTCGGGTTCACCTGCCGGTGCACCACGTAGTAATGCTCCTTGATCTGCCCGAAGTCGATCGTGTCCCCAAAACCGGGCGTCTGGAACAGATCCCGCGCATACGCCCACAACACCGGCATCTCCGAAAGCTTCTGCCGGTTGCACTTGAAATGCCCGTGATACACCGCGTCGAACCGCACCAGCGTCGTGAACAGCCGCACGTCCGCCTCGGTGATCGTGTCTCCCACCAGGTACCGCTGGCCCGCCAGCCGCTCGGAAAGCCAATCCAACCGCGAGAACAACGCCTGGAACGCCTCTTCGTAAGCCTCCTGCGAGGTCGCGAAACCCGCTTTGTACACCCCGTTGTTCACGTCCCGGAACACCTTCTCCGCGACATCCTCGATCTCGTCGCGCAGCCGTTCCGAATACAGCTCGGGCGCACCGTCTCGGTGGTAGGCGCCCCATTCCAGCGACAGGTCCACGGTGATCTGCTTGAAGTCGTTGGTCACCACCTGTCCACTCGGTACATCCACAATGGACGGAACGGTGATCCCGCGCGGATAGTCCGGGTACCGCGCGAAAAACGCCTCCTGCAGCCGTTCGATGCCGAGCACCGGATCGCGGCCGCCCGGGTCGAGGTCGAAGGTCCAGCTGCGCTCGTCGTGCGTCGGGCCGCACAGGCCCATCGACAGCACCTCTTCGAGCCCGAGCAGCCTGCGCACGATCGACGCGCGGTTCGCCCACGGGCACGCGCGTGCGATGACCAGGCGGTAGCGGCCCGGTTCCACCGGCCAGCCGTCGCGGCCGTCGGCGGTGATCCGGTCGGAGATGTAGTTCGTGTCGCGGTTGAACTCACCCTGGTCGGGCATCGGAAGCCTTTCGTCGGGAGGCGGGGGCTAGTCGTCCGGGCAGGCAGCACAGTCCGGCGGTTCCAGCGCGGCGGCCAGCCGGGCGAGGATCGGGCCCGCGGCGCGGACCTCCTCGGGAGAGAGGTGGTCGAACAGGAACGACCGCACCCGCTCCAGGTGCCCGGGGTACGCGGCGGCCAGCTTCGCCTGCCCCAGTTCGGTGAGCGTCGCGTGCGCGGCCCGGCGGTCCTGCGGGCATTTCACCTTCCGCACCAGCCCTCGGCGCACCATGGCCTCCACGACCCGGCTGATCCGGCTCAGCGACAGCGCCGTGGCTTGCGCCAGATCGGTGAGCCGCAGCCTGCCGTCGGGCGCTTCCGAGAGCGACACGAGCACGGTGTAGTCCGTCAGCGAGACGCCGTTGTCGTGCGCGAACTGGTCCTCAAGAGCCCTCGGCAGGACCGTGACGATGCGCGCCAGCGGACGCCACACTGCCTCTTCTTCGCTGGTCAGCGGGGTTCTGGTCACCACGAAGGAGGAGTATATCCGACACTTGCTCGCGCAATCAGTTATTGTGGTCTACAGTGCTAGTTGAACACTCAATCAAAGACCCGAAGGAACGGAACACATGACCAGCGCGACCACCTACGCCCACCTGACCGGCACCTACGCGATCGACGGCTCGCACAGCCGGATCGGCTTCGTCGCCCGCCACGCCATGGTCACCAAGGTCCGCGGCTCCTTCAACGAATTCGAGGGCTCGTTCACCCTGGACGGCGAGAACCCGGCCAACTCCAGCGCGAACGTCACCATCCAGACCAAGAGCGTCGACACCCGCAACGCCGACCGCGACGGCCACCTGCGCGCCAACGACTTCCTGTCCTGCGACGAGTTCCCGACCATCACCTTCACCTCCACCGGGATCGCGCAGACCGGCGAGGACACCTTCGACGTGACCGGCGACCTGACCGTCAAGGGCATCACCAAGTCGGTCACCATCCCGTTCGAGTTCGGCGGCTCCGCGAAGGACCCGTTCGGCAACGACCGCGTCGGCTTCGAGGGCAAGACTTCGATCAACCGCAGCGACTACGGCGTCACCTTCAACGCCGCGCTCGAGACCGGCGGCGTGCTGGTGTCGGACAAGATCACCCTCGAGTTCGAGATCTCCGCGATCAAGAACGCCTGAACGGAAAGCCGGTGAAGGGTTCCGGGAAAACGGGACCCTTCACCGAGCCGTCAGACGTCGAGCGCCGTTCCGTACAGCCGTTCGACGGAGAGCCGGATCACCACGCGCCGCTCGTCCACCTGCTGCTTCAGGAACGCGTCCGCGTCCTCCGGCCGCGCGGCCTCCGGAACCATCGCAAGCAACTCCTGACCCACCGCGTCGCCGGGAATCTCGGTCACAGCGGAAACCTCCGCCTGCCCCTCAGCGACGGCGAACGACCAGACGTCGCCACCCTGAACGTGCAGCGTCGCCCGCGGGTTGCGCCGCAGATGGCCGACCTTGCTCCGGTCGGCCGTCGTCGAAAAGCGCACCGTCCTGGTGCCGGGGTCCCAGCTGTAGAGCATGGTCGTCAAATGCGGCTGACCATTGCGTTTGATCGTGGCGAGAGTGCCGAACTGCTGCTGGCCAAGCAGGTTCGACAGGGCTTCGTCAGACAGCTTCCGGGGCGCGGGTCCTTGACTCATGCCCTGCTCAACTCGCCGCCGGTCCGGCGAATTTCGCGCCGCCACCCCTATTTCGCGGTCAACCCCTGAATCAGGCGCGCAGCCCGGCGATGCCCACCTCAAGCGCCGCCTCGAGATGCCCCGCCTCGCCGGTAGTCAGCAGCATCAGCACCCCGCCCTGCACCCCCGCCAGCAGGGCCGACGCTGCCTGCTTCGGGTCCAATCCCGGCCGGACCTCCCCCGCCGCCCGCAGGTTCTCGATTCCCGCGCTCAGCTCGCAGAGCCAGCGCTGCATCAGCTGCGTCACCACTGCCTGCGCACCCGGCGTATTGCGGCCGATCTGCGACATCACCACGTTCAGCGGGCAGTGCCGGCCCTGCTCGGTGTAGTGCGCGAGCACCACCTTCTGCCAGGTCCGGAAGTCGTCCCAGGTGCGCAGCGTGCCGAGCGACGGCTGCTGCACCTCCAGCACCCGGTCCGCTTCCCAGCGCGCGACGGCCAGCAGCAGTTCTTCCTTGCCGTCCGGGAAGTAGTGGAACAGCTGGCTTTTGCTGGTCCCGGTCCGCGCGCGGACGTCGTCCAGCGTCGTCGCGAGCACGCCGCGTTCGCGGATCACCTCGGCCGCGCCCTCCACGATCCGCTGTCGCGTGGCCTCGCCCTTGCGCGTGAGCGTCATTCGCCTGCCTCCCGATTGGACCTGCGAGTCCACTCTACGCGCGGCGGCTCAGAACGCAGTGCCTCCGTCAGACCAGGACGTCTGGCCGAAATCCTCGTCGTCCACCGGCGCGCGGCGCGGGCGAGGGCGTTCCGGCTCCGGAGCTTCCGGGACTTCCTGGGCTTCTGGGGCTTTCGCGACCTCGGCCTCGGCCTCGGGTTCCTCGACGGCTTCCGCCTCGGCTTCGGGAGTGCCCTTCGGCCAGACGCACGGCGACGTCGCACCCAGGTAGAGCTTGCCGAGTTCGTTGGCCTGCAAGGACATGTCGAAGCCGTCGCGCTCGTTGCGCGCGAAGACGTACTGGTCCTTGGGCCGCCGGTCGGTCAGCACGGTGAAGCCGTGCCCCTGCCACCAATTCACGACGGCGTCGAACTGCGCCTTGAACGTGTCCGGTTCGAGGCCGGTCACCTCGTACGTGGCGGAGATTTCGAACCGGCCCGCGGGACCGTGGTCGGTCGGGTCGGTGCATTCGGAACGGTTGCGGGAGAACAGCTCCCGCCCGGCCGGCGCGGGCAGCGCGGAGAACGCGCCGCGCACGTAGTCCTCGACCCGGTCGCGGGCTTCGGTTTCGGTGATCGTGGTGGTCATGGCTTCACCTCCTGGGGAGCAGGCTACGAGAGGGAGGGCGGCAAGGCAGGCCAGCGCGGCACGGCGCGCCGTCACGCCGGCAATCCGGCGATGATCCGGCCGAAACTGCGCAGCGACGGGTTGTTGTCCTCCCAGTATTGGCTGTGCGCTGCCCCGGACAAGCCGCCCTCGTACCAGGGGCCCTTGTCGCCCGGTGCCGATTCGAAGACCTGGCCGCCGAAGCCGTCCCCGGCGGGACTCGGGCCGAGCGGGTCATGGCCGCCGACGCCGATGTTGGTGATCTTGATGAGGTCGTGCTCCGCGACTGTCGAGTGCACGTGCTGGGCGACCTGGTCCTGCGGGACGCCGTCGAGGTGCAACTGGTTCGCGTGCTCGACGCCGACGCCCGGACTGCCGACGAAGATCAGGTCGTCGGCGTTGAGCCCGCCGTCGCGAGCCGCGTGGCCGACGACCGTCGTGCCGTAGCTGTGGCCCAGCACGGTGTTGTGCGACGGCTGGCCCTCGTGCGACGCACGCAGGCCGTCCTCGAATTTCGCCAGCTGCTCCTTGCCTCCGTCGGCGTATTTCTCGCTGGCGGCGTTCACGAGTTCGTCCGGCGCGTCGTAGCCGACCCAGGTGATCACCGACGTCGACGGCGAGCCCGCCATCGTCGCGGACTGCCACATTTTGTCCGACCGGCCGAGGTCGCCGCCGATCTTGGCCAGCTCGCTGCCGGTGCCGGGCACGTACGTCGCGACATTCGCCGCGGTGTCCGGGTTTCCGGCCGCGACCACCGCGGTGCCGTCGCCGCTGACGTCGAGCGAGATCAGGAAGGCGGGCGGTTTGCCGTCGCCAGTGGCCGCGAGCCGGTCGCGGATCGCGGTGAGGCCGCGCAGCTGTGCGTCGCCGTCCTTTCGCTTGTCGATTTCCTGTTGCAACACAACACGGTTCGCCGCGTCGCGATCGACGACCGGGATGCCGTCGAGGTTGCGGATCAGGTCCGGGTTGTCGCGCAGGATCGAGGACTGCGCGGAGTCGGACAGGCTGTCCCACCACGCCCGGTTCTCCGCCGGGGTGCCGTTCGGCTTCGGCTGGCTGCTCGTCGCCATCGCCAGCGCCACGACCCCGGACCCGCCGCTTTCGCCCTTCGCCGCCCGGTCGAGCACGACGGTGAGATCAGCGTCGACTTCGGTGGCGTCACGGAGAATCTGCCCGACCCGGTCGGCGACTTCGGCTTGGCGCTCGGGTTCGCCGCTGACCCCGCCGCCGTCGTCGATCCGCATTCCGTTGCGAGCGGCGAAATCGTCGACCTCGCGCACCGCCGAGCTGATCCGCTCGACCGCCAGCTGCGCGTCGTGGACCCCGCGCCGGACGGCCGACACGTCGGTGGTCAGCTGCCGCAATTCCGTTGCCAGCGCAGTGCCTTTGGCCGTCGCCGCGTCCGCCGCGTCGCCCTGCCACGCACCGAACTTCGTCATGGCGTCGGCATCGTCATTCGCCGCGGTGAGCCGGGCGGCGCGGACACCGAGTGCGTCGACGGCCGAAGCGAGGTCGGCGGGGTTCCAGCGCCGGACGTCTCCCCAAGTGATCATCGGCCCGCCGCCGCGATCTTGCCGGTCGCGTTCTGGTCAGTGTCGCGATAGCCAGCCGACGCCTGGTCGAGGTTGCCCGCGTAGGCCTCGGTGCCGGCCGTCCACTTCGGAACCGCACGGCCCCAGGCGTCCGACAGCCGATCCGCCGCGGCCGCACTCGTGCCGCCGGGCAGCCCGGCCCCAGCCAACGCTCCGGGAAGGTCAGCCGCTTTGACCGCGCTCGCCGCTTGACGCGCCCGTTCGGCCGCGGTCGCGACCTCCGCCGGAGCGACCTCGAAACCCGTTCCCATGCGCATCTCCCCCACCGCGGCGACCGGACGACCCGTACGACGGACGTCCGCGGCAGCCGGTTCCCGACAGTTCGGCCTTCGCGAAAACTCTCGCCATGATTCCCACGCCAGGGCCCTGACCTGCGAAAACTCCCGACTAGCTTGTCCACATATGTGAACGCTAGTCACGTGACTGAATAGTTATCAGCCCGCGTCTTGCCCGCCGCTGACCAGCGTGTGACTGTGTACGGCGAAGTTCGAACCGGAGCGGGTTGAACCGGCGCGCGGCGAGGAAAGGCGTTGCGCGGCGGCGGGTTCGGCCGTTCCGCAGTGCTGGACCAGTCCGGCAGTCCTTGTCCCCTCGACCCTCATTCGTCCGGCCTACCCGGCGCTGACCTCCCGGGCAGCGGACCAGGACCGGCCGGCCATCCCGGAAAGAGACGGCTCGGCAATGACACAGACAGCCGCGGCGCGGCGGCCCATCGGCAGAACGACGCTGTATTTCTTCGGTGCCCTCGGCGGCATCCTTTTCGGTTACGACCTCGGCGTCATTTCCGGGGTGTTGCCGTTCATCGGGAAACTCTGGGGCCTGTCCGGATGGGACAAGGGCGTCATCACCGCGAGCATTTCGGTCGGCGCGATCGTCGGCGCGAGTTTCTCCTCGCGGCTCAACGAAAGGCTCGGCCGCCGCCGGACGATCATGACGGCGGCGGTGGTCGTCATCATCGGCACGATCGCGGCCACTTTCTCACCGACGTTCGCGTTGCTGATCATTTCCCGGCTCGTGATCGGCGTGGGAATCGGGCTTTCGTCGTCGACGGTCCCGACGTACCTGTCGGAACTGGCCCCGGCGCGGCTGCGCGGGGCGATGGGCGCGCTGAACCAGATCTTCATCGTGCTCGGCATCCTGATCGCGTTCCTCGTCAGCTACGGCCTCGGCAGTTCGGGCAACTGGCGGCTGATGTTCGCCGGCGCGGTCGTGCCCGCGGTGATTCTGCTGGCGGGCCTGGTGTTCCTGCCCGAAACGCCGCGCTGGCTCGTCGCGAACGGCCAGGAGGAACAGGCACGCGCGGTCCTGCTCAGCTCGCACGGCGGCGGTGTGAACGTCGACGACGAGATCGGCACGATCCGCGAGGTGATCCGGCTCGACTCGGAATCGGCGAAAACCCGTTTCCGCGATCTGCTGACGCCGACCGTGCGGCCGATGCTCGTGGTGGCCCTGCTGCTCGCGATGGGCCAGCAGTTCAGCGGCGTGAACGCGGTGAACGCGTACTTCCCGACCATGCTGATCGGCCTCGGCTTCGCGACCCAGGCGGCGCTGCTGTCCGGCGTGCTGCTGGGCGTCACCAAGTTCCTGTTCACCGCGTGGGTCGTGTTCGTGGTCGACCGGTGGGGCCGCAAGCCGCTGCTGCTGATCGGCAACGTGCTGATGGTGATCACCTTGGTCGCGGCCGGTTTCATCGTGCTGGAAGTCCACGACACGGCGACCAAGGGCATCCTGATGCTGGTCGCGATGGTGCTGTACCTGGTCGGCTACGAACTCGGCTGGGGCGCGGTCGTGTGGGTCATGATGGCCGAGGTGTTCCCGCTGAAGGTCCGCGCCGCGGGCATGGGCGTGAGCAGCGTCGTGCTGTGGGCCGCGACCGGCATCATCAGCGCCGTGTTCCCGATCATCTCCGACCCCGGCGCACTCGGCCTCGGCGGCTCGATGTTCCTGTTCGCGGGCATCAACGTGGTCCTGTTCTTCCTCACGAAGTGGCTCGTCCCGGAAACCAAGGGGCGGACGCTGGAGGAAATCGAACTCGACCTGCGCGGGCGGACGCAGTCGAAGGCACGCGCCTGAAATTTCTCGGGGTACGGCCGGGCGGCGAGGGATTCCCTTGCCGCCCGGCTGTTTTTACCGGCCCAGCAAGCGGTACTGCCGGACGGCGAGCGGCAGGAACACCGCGGTCAGCACCGCGGGCCACCCCGCCGCGAGCAGTACCGAATGTTCCGCCGCCCAGCCGCTCGCGGCCCACGCGGGATTACCCGCCAGCTCGCGGACCGCTCCGGCGGTCGCGGTGAGCGGATTCCAGGTCGCGATGGCGCTCAGCCAGCCGGGCATGGTGTCCGGGGAAACGAAGACGCCGGACAGGAATCCGACCGGCCACACCAGCACCTGCACCGAGACCGCCGATTCCGGGGTTTTCAGCAGCAGCCCAAGGTAAATCCCGACCCAGACAAACGCGAACCGCAACCACAGGAGCAGCCCGACCGCGCCCAGCACCGACGCCTGCTGCGGACGCCACCCCAGCAGCAATCCGGCCCCCATCATCACGACGAGCCCGGCGACCGCGCTGATCAGGTCGGCGAGACAGCGGCCGGTCAATACCGCCAGCCCGCTGACCGGCATCGCACGGATCCGTTCGGTGACGCCCTTCGCCGCGTCGGAGGTCACCGCGAGGACGGTGGATTCCAGCCCGAACAGCATGGTCATCGCGAGCATGCCGGGGATGAGGAAGTCGATGTACGAACCGTCCCGGATGGCCATCGCGCCACCGAAAAGCTGTCCGAACATCACCACGATCAGGACCGGGAACAGCAAGGTGACCGCGATCGAGACCGGACGTTGCTTCCAATGCACCAGGATGCGCCGGGTCAGGACGGCGGTGTGCGTCAGCCAGGACACGTGCCCGGTCGCGACGGCGGTGGTCATCGAACCTCCTCGGAGATGATTTTCGGGTCGACGGCCGAGTTCAGCGGAGCTGTCAGGCGCTGTCTCTGCGGACGATTTGCCGTTCCTCCAACGGATTCCCTCATCGCGCCGCCTCCGTCGCGTCAGCTGTGCGGGCGTGCCCGGTCAGGTGCAGGAAGACCTCGTCGAGCGTCGGCTTGCGGACGACCGTCTCGATCCGGTCCGGTCCGACCTTCGCCTTCAGCTCGTCCGGCGTGCCCGCGGCGACGATCCGGCCCCCGTCGAGGACCGCGATCCGGTCGGCGAGCTGATCGGCCTCCTCCAGGTACTGCGTGGTCAGGAGAACCGTGGTGCCAGTGCCGGCCAGCGCCCGGACGTCCGCCCAGACGTCGATGCGAGCAGCCGGATCGAGCCCGGTCGTGGGCTCGTCGAGAAAGAGCACCGCCGGGTTCAGCAGGAGCCCGGCGGCCAGGTCCAGTTTGCGCCGCATGCCCCCGGAATAACCGGCGACGGACCGGCCCGCCGCTTCGGCGAGACCGAACCGCTCCAGCAATTCCGTCGCTCGCGCGCGGGCGGCGCGCGAGCGCAATCCGCCGAGCCTGCCGAACAGTTCCAGGTTCTGCCTGCCGGTCAGGATCTCGTCCACCGAGGCGTTCTGCCCGACCAGCCCGATCCGCCGCCGCACCTCGTCCGGCTCGGCGACCGCGTCGAAACCGGCGACCCGCACCTCGCCGGCGTCCGGACGCAGCAAAGTGGTCAGAATCCGGACCGCGGTCGTCTTGCCCGCGCCGTTGGGACCGAGGAGACCGCACACCGTCCCCGGCTCCACCCGCAGGTCAAACCCCTCCAACGCCGTCCGCTCGCCGTACCGCTTCTGGACCCCGCTCGCCCAGATGCCCTCTCGCCCACCTACTCCGTATGCCATACGAAGTAGACTAGCACACAACTCCGTATTGCCTACGGAGTAAAGTTCCTATGCTGGTCCTGTGACGACTGACGGCACCAACGGAGACCCCGCCGCGACGATCGCGCTGCTGTGGGGCACCCGCCAGCTGCCGCGACGCGGCCCGAAGCACGGACTGACCCCCGCCCGGATCATCGACGCGGCGGTCGAGGTCGCCGACACCGAACAGGACCTGGCGACGCTGTCGATGCGCCGGGTAGCCGAATCGCTGGGCGTCGGGACGATGTCGCTCTACACCTACGTTTCGTCGCGCGCGGAACTGGTCGAAGCGATGGTCGACGCGGTCTACGGCGAGGCGGTAGCCGAACTGTCCGAGATCGACGCCGACGACTGGCGCGACGGCCTCCGCCGCGTCGCCGCCGTCAACTGGGCGATGTACCTGCGGCATCCATGGCTGCTGCAGGTCTTCGCCGGCCGCCCGACCCTTGGCCCCCACGCGCTCGCGAAGTACGACCTGGAACTGGCTGTCGTCGACGGCATCGGCCTGACCGACCTGGAAATGGACTCGACGATCACCCTGGTGACCACTCATATCGAAGGGTTGGCGCGCCGCAAGGTCGAGGCCGCGCGAGTCGTGCGGCAAACCGGAATGACCGACCAGCAATGGTGGGCCGCGACCGCCCCCGCGCTGGCGGAGGTCTACGAACCACGGCGTTTCCCGGTCGCGGACCGGGTCGGCACCGCTGCCGGGCAAACCCATCAGGCTCCCTACAGCGTCGACCACGAATACGCGTTCGGGCTGGACCGGCTGATCGAGGGCATTGCGGCGCTGGTCGACCGATCGGCTGGGTAGCTGGGTTTTCTGCCCGGCCATCGGGTCACGCAAGGTGATCCGGAACAGCTGGATGAACGGCAAGGCACTCCCCTCCGCGCAATGGCCGCAAGCAGCCCACTCGACCGGAGCGTGATCGTGTACCCGCCTCGTCCCGCGGCAGCGCAGATACCACCCACGCCCCAGCGAAAAATGCGGCGAGGGCATCTGACTGATCGGCCTCGGCTCGCACCTCGCAGGCTCGTCTCGCAATACTCCGGAAGCGGAGCCAGGCAAGTACAGCGACACCAACTTCGCCAGCTGCGCAGAATTCGCCGCCCGGAGCCCGGAAGTACGACTTCAGGCGAACTGGTTCGCGACGACCGCTGCCCAGGCGGGAAATCAACACGCTGACACCACTTTCGTCGGCACCTCCGCCTTGAGCGAAGACGACAGTGTGGTCGGCCTCCCCTTCGGAGAAAAGGCGCATTGGCTCCCCGGCAACGACTCGGCGGAGTGCGGACTCGTAGTCCTGGACCGCAACGCGATGTTTCAGGTGCACTACACGCCGGTCAAACCGGACAGCAACCCGGAGACCTGCCGCGGTCCGCTGCGCAAGATGGCCCAAGCGCTGTACAATGCCGCACAACCGAGGTAGCGGATAGCGGAAGCTCTACCGAACCCGAACCCGAACCCGAACCCGAACCCGAACCCGAACCCGGCACCCCGGCACCCCGGCACCCCGGCACCCCGGCACCCCGGCACCCCGGCACCCCGGCACCCCGGCACCCCGGCACCCCGGCACCCCGGCACCCCGCTAAGGATCAGCCAAACACACCGCAGCAACCACCCGGCCCACTCAGTCCGGCAGCATAGGCATCTCCACCCCCGCCTCGTGACTCAACAACGCCGCCCGCGTCAAAGCGGCCGCGCCAAAGCGGTTCCGCAAAGCATCCACCGCCGAATCCAGCGCGGTCGCCTCCGCGGACATCGCCGGACTCGACGGTTGATCCAACGGCAGCGCCAGCTGCACCGCACCGTGACTGTCGAGATTCGAGAACGACAAGCCCAGCAACGTCAAACCCCGGTCGTACACCAGCGGTTGCGCCGCGGACAGCAGACCGCGGGCAGCGCACAGCAGGGTCTCCGTGTGATCGGTGCTGTCAGCGAGCGTGTGCGACCTCGTGGCACGGGTGAAATCCGCGAAGCGCATTCGCAGCACCACCGTCCGGCATACCCGCGACGCGCCGCGCAGCCGGCGCGCCAAACGGTCCACAATGGACACAACAATCTCGTCCAGCTCGGCCGGAGACCGGGAGCGACGGCCCAGTGCGCGTTGCGAGCCGATCGAGCGGCGGCGTTTGCCCGGCTGCACCGCGCGCGGGTCACGGCCATGCGCCAAGGCGTGCAGGTGCCGCCCGGAACCTGGGCCCAGCATGGAGATCAGGGCGGCCTCGGGCAGTTCGGCGACCTCGCGCACGGTGCGGACGCCACGCTCCCGCAGCTTCGCCGACGTCACCTTCCCCACTCCCCACAATCGCTCCACCGGCAGCGGGTGCAGGAATTCCAGCTCTCGCTCGGGCGGCACCACCAGCAGGCCGTCCGGTTTCGCGACGCCGCTGGCCACTTTCGCGAGGAACTTCGTGCGCGCCACCCCCACCGTGATCGGCAAACCGACCCGCGCCAGCACCTCCGCCCGCAAGCGCACCGCGATCTCCGACGGACGTCCGGCGATCCGCCGCAGCCCCCCGACGTCCAAGAAAGCTTCGTCGATCGACACTCCTTCCACCGCCGGCGTGGTCTGCCGGAACACCTCGAACACCGCCTTGCTCGCCGCGCTGTAGACCGACATCCGCGGCGGCACCACCACGGCATGCGGGCACAACCGCCTGGCCTGCGCCCCGCCCATCGCGGTGCGCACGCCCAACGCCTTGGCCTCGTAGCTCGCGGCCAGCACCACGCCACCGCCCACGATCACCGGCCGGCCGCGCAGCCGGGGATCGTCGCGCTGCTCGACCGAGGCGTAGAACGCGTCGAGGTCGGCGTGGAGGATCGGTCCTTCGCTCGTCACGAACATATGTTCGCATCGAACCCCGACAAAAACCGGGATCCGTTCACTCGAACGGAGTAGAATAATCTCCCAGAGCCCCCGCTGAACACGCTAATCTCTACCCCCGTGCGGCTCGTCCTGTTCGACCTCGACACCACGCTCGTCGATCGCGCGGAGGGATTCCGCCGCTGGGCGTGGGAGTTCTGCGCGGAACACCGGCTCGCCGAGACGGACGCCGAATGGCTCGTCGCCGCCGACGACCGAGGGCGCACCGACCGGGCGACGTTCTTCAAGAACCTCCGCGAACGCTTCGACCTGCACGAAACCGACCTCGAAGACGCCTACCGCGAACGCCATCCCGCGCTCGTCCCGGCGGCCCCCGGCGTGCTGACCGGCTTGCCCCGGCTGCGCGCGGCGGGCTGGCGGATCGGCGTCCTCGGCGAGGGCGAACCGCAGCTGTCCACCCTGCTGTGCACCGGAATCGCCGGGCTCGTGGACGGCTGGGCGCTCGCCGAGCCGGATGGACTGTCCACATCGGACCCGAAGCTGTTCGCGCTCGCCGCGGAACGCTGCGAAACGACGCTGGACGACGCCTGGCTGGTCGGCGCGGACGTCGAGGCCGGGCGATCCGCCGGCTTGCGCACCGTGCGAATCGGCCCGGACCGCGACACCGCCGCCGCGATCGCGCTGCTGCTCGAGAGCTAGTTCTCCACGTCGATCTGCCAGGTGCCGTTGCGCTGCGACATCTGGTAGGAGTGCGTCTGAGACGTCGTTTCACCGTTGGTTCGGTGATAGGTGATCTTCGCGCTGAGCTTGTTCTCTCCGGTGACCTGCACATCGCTCGCGGTCACCGAACTGAACTGGGTCCACCAGGACTTGTACCGGTCGAAAGTCTGGCCCCGCTTCGCCCGGAACGACTCGCTGAGCATCGCCCAGCCGCTCTCCAGATTGCCCGGAAGGTACGAGAAGTAGGTGCGCAGCGCGGCCGCCATCGCTTCCGGCGAACTCGCCGCGGAACTGGACGACGGCGGAGCGCTCGACGAAGGCGTGGCCGACGGCTGCGTCGACGAGGACGGCTGCGACGCCGACGATGGCGCCGGAGCGCTGGAAGGCGCGGAACTCGAGGCGGGCGGCGGGTTCGCGGCCGGGTTTTCCTCCCCGTGGTTGCGGGTGAGGACGACAGTGACGATCACGGCGATCACGACGAGCAGCGCGCCCGCTCCGGCGAAGATCATCCCGCGGCGTCTTCGGTCCGACCCCGCGGGCGGCGCGGCGGCGGCGCCCGCGGCCGGAACCGAGACGGTGGCGGGCACGGCCGGCGGTTTGGCGTCCGGCAGCGTCGGCGGCTCCGGAACGGTCGCGACCGGGGTGACGCCGCCGTCGAGTTTGCGCAGTTCCGCGACGACCTCGGTCATCGACGGCCGGTCTTCCGGCTTCAGCTCCAGCAGTTTCAGCAGCAGCGGCTCCAGTTTCCCGGCCTGTTTCGGCGGGTTGATCGAACCGCTGGAAACCCGGTACAGCAAGGCGATCGCGTTGTCCGCGGTGCCGAACGGCGGATCGCCCTCCACCGCCATGTACAGCGTCGCGCCGAGGGCGAACACGTCGGAGGCGAACGTCGCCTCCTCGCCGCGCGCGACCTCCGGCGCGAGGAACGCGGGCGTGCCGGAGATTTCGCCGGTCGCGGTGAGGGTGACGTCGCCGACCGCGCGGGAGATGCCGAAGTCGGTCACCTTGACCGTGCTGCCGTCGTCGCCGAGCAGGACGTTGCCCGGTTTGACGTCGCGGTGCACGATGCCCGCCCGGTGCGCGGCGGCGAGCACGCCCGCCAGCTGCACCGCGAACGGGATCGCCTCGTCGACGGTCAGCGGGCCGTCCTCGCGCAGTTTCACCGCGAGGCTGCGCGAGGGCAGGTACTCCATGATCAGCCACGGCCGGTCCTCGTGCTCGACCACGTTGAACACCGAGATGGCGTTCGGATGCTGCAGCCGGGCGGCGATGCGGGCCTCGCGCATGGCGCGGTTGCGGGCTTCCTCGACCTTGTCCTCGCCCTGGTTCACGGGCATGAGGAGTTCTTTGACCGCGACCACGCGGCCGAGGATCTTGTCCTCCCCGCGCCAGACCATCCCCATCGCGCCGCTGCCGATCAGTTCGACGAGCTCGTAGCGACCGGCGACCTGCCGGCTCTCCTCGGTCAACGGAAAACCCTTCGGTGCGACATCATCCACGGACGGCGATCACCCAGTTTTCCACGGACGGCCAGAGCCTGATCCGCGACCCACCCGCGCCCGCCCGGGGTTGCTCCGGGTGGCCGGGTCACGACAGGCTGAGCGCATGACCACGACGGCGCCGTCTTTCCGGAGTGTGTTCCGGATGGGCGAATTCCGTGCGCTCTGGCTCGCGCACGTGCTGTCGGTGGCAGGTGACCAACTAGCGCGAGTCGCGCTGACCGTGTTGGTGTTCAACCGAACGGCGTCCGCGGGCTGGGCCGCCGGGACGTACGCGCTCACCTATTTGCCGGACCTCCTCGGCGGTGCGCTCGGCGGGCTCGCCGACCGGTTCCCGCGCCGCACCGTGCTCGTGGTCGCGGATGTCGTGCGCGCACTGCTGGTCGCACTGATGGCAGTTCCCGGCATGCCCTGGCCGGTCGCCGCCGGACTGCTCGTGATCGTGCAACTAGCGGCCGGACCGTTTCAGGCGGCGCGGCAAGCGGTCCTGCCGGACTTGCTGGGCGAGGAGAAACTGGCGACCGGCCAAGCGATTCTCTCCTCGACGTACCAGGCCGCGCTGGTGATCGGTTTCGGCGCGGGCGCGGCAGTGGTCGCGTGGCTCGGGGTTTCGGGCGCGCTGTGGGCGGACGCGGCGACGTTCGCGGTGTCGGCCGCCGCACTGCGCTGGGGATTGCGGCTGTACCCGGTTTCGAAGGCGGTCGAACACGCACCGCAATGGGCGTCGCTGAAGGCTGGCTGCCGGCTTGTCGCGCGGGACCGGAAACTGCGGTCGCTGCTGGCGATCGCGTGCTGCTGCGGGTTCTACGTGGTGCCGGAAGGACTGGCGGTGCCGGTCGCCGCGCAACTCGGCGGTACCGGGGTGCTCGGCTGGCTGCTGGTCGCGAACCCGGTCGGGACACTGCTCGGCGCGTTGCTGATCAGCCGGTTGCCGCGGGCGAGACAGGTGCGGTGGCTGGGCCCGCTCGCGGTGGCGAGCAGTCTCGTGCTGCTGCCGACCGGATGGACGCCCGCGTTGCCGGTGGTAGTGGCGGTCTGGACGGTGTCCGGGATGTTTTCCGCGCACGACTTGATCACGCAGGTGCAGTACAGCCTCGCCGCGCCGCCGGAACAGCGCGGCCAGGTGATCGGGGTCGCGATCGCGGCACTGCGGGCAGCGCAGGGCCTGACGATCGCCGCCGCGGGCGCGCTGGCCCTGGCCTTCACGCCGACGACGGTGGTCGCGATCGCCGCCGTCGCCGGAGCCGGATGCGCCGGGGCGGCCGGAATCGCGTGGGCGCGGGCGGTGCGAGCGGACGGTGCGGTGCGGCCCCGCCGAACTCCCCTCGACGAGGCCACCCCACCTCTCGCGCCGTAATCCGCGGGACGGATGCGCCGCGGGGCTGGTTCGGGTCACGTCCAGTTGTTGTCACGCATGCCCTCTCACCTCCTTGTGGGGCGGACTGTGGGCGGGGGTTCAGCGGGTCCAGTTGTTGTCGCGCATGGCGGCGGTTCCTTTCGCGGTTTGAGGGGCGGTGGTCGGAGGGGCTTAGCGAGCCCAGTTGTTGTCACGCATCGCGGCAGCTCCTCTCGCGACTCGGCGGGAAGTGATCGGCAGGACTCAGCGGGTCCAGTTGTTGTCACGCACAGCGACGGCTCCCTTCGCAGCTCGACAGGCGGTGGTCAGCGAGGCTCAGCGGGCCCAGTTGTTGTCACGCACGGCGGCAGTTCCTTTCGCAGCTCGACGGGCAGGCTCGGCAAAACTCAGCAAGTCCAGTTGTTGTCACGCACGGCAGCGGCTCCTCTCATGGCCCGGCAGGTGGTTACGGCAGCGGTTCAGCGGGTCCAGTTGTTGTCGCGCATCGCGGCAGCTCCTCTCGTCACTCGACGGACAGCGATCAGCTGGGACTCAGCGAGCCCAGTTGTTGTCGCGCACAGCGCTCTCCTCCCTCGTCAGCGATCGGCGAACAGCGGTCCTCAGCGGGTCCAGTTGTTGTCACGCATGGCAGTCAGTCACCTCCTTCCACGACAGTTCGTTCAGCGGTCTCACCGAGCCGGTTTCACCGAGTCCAGTTGTTGTCGCGCATCTCGCCGCCTCCTCTCGCTTTCTTTTCCGCTTCTTTTCCGCATCCCGGATTCCCGCCTCAGCCCCTGTTCACCAGTTGTTGTCCCGCACTGTGGGCACCTCCTCTCATCTGCGAAGACCGAACCCTCGACCTCGAGTCGAGACCACAAGGGAGACCGAGGTCACCGAGGAGCCGTCCAGTTGTTGTCGCGCACAGTTGTCACCTCCGTTCCAGAGTCGCGCCTTCGGCGGTTTTCGCACGTCATCGCCGGTGGACCGGTTACCGAAAGTGGCCATGGGGGTCCACAAGGGACTCTCGTGGATCCCCTGGTCCGGCCCGGATTCGGAGCAGCTGGCCACTACTCACAGTGGCCACCTCCCCTCGCCGGCCGCCTGGTACTGGGCTGTCCGGGCGAAATCGCCCCGGTGCTTCCCAGAGTCCGGACGACAGGCAGCACACAACGCGCCTCGTCGTTTACCGTAGAAGCCAATCGGGTGAGGTGAAGAGTGCGCGGACGAGTTGCCGGGTGGTTCACAGGCTGGCGCCTATGGCGGCTGCCCTCTCACGTCCGCATGTACGTGCTGTTGGTGAACGTCGTGGCAGTCGGCACGACGCTGGCCACCGCGTGGCTCGCGCCGGTGCGTCAGATCGACCTGATCCGCTTCGGTGTTCTCGCGGTGTGCGCGGCGCTGGCGATCGAGGCGACCCGGCACATCGAACGGCAACGCGAGTACAGCCGCGCCCCCACCGTCGCGTACGTCGACACCAAGGCCGTGTGGAGCATCGCCGCTGTGGTGGCGCTGCCGGCGATCCTCGCGTCGGCGATGGTGGTGCTGACCTACGCCGTCGCCTGGTGGCGGATCTGGCCGCGCGAACGGCCGGTCCTGCCGCACCGCTGGATTTTCTCCTGCGCCTCCGTCCTGTGCGGGACGCAAGCCGCCGTCGCGGTGCTCGCGCTCGGCATGCACGAATACCCCGGCGGCCTCGCCGACGGCTTCGGGCCGGGTCTGCTCGACCTCGTCGTCTTCGTGCTGGCCGCCGGGCTGCGGTGGGCGATCAACACCGCGCTCGTCATGGTCGCGATCGCGCTGTCGAGCCCGCCGCGGTCGTTCGCGGACCTGTTCTCCGGGTTCGGCGACCAGCTGCTCGAAGCGGGCGCGATCGGCCTCGGCCTGGTCACCGCGGCGCTCCTGCTGCTGGCCAACCCGCTGATCCTGGCCGGCGTCGTGATCGCGCTCGTGGCACTGCACCGCGGGCTGCTGCTCACCCAGTTCCAGCGCGACGCGCGCACCGACGTCACCACTGGACTGGCCACCAAACGCTGGTGGCGCACGGTCGCCGAGCGCTACCTCGAACGCGCGCGGGCGAACCAGGACAGCGTCGGCGTGCTGCTGCTCGACCTCGACCATTTCAAGGCGATCAACGACACCTACGGCCACCCCACCGGCGACCTGGTGCTGCGCGAGATCGCGCTGTCGCTGCGCGACGAGGTGCGCGAGCAGGACGTGTGCGGCCGCTGGGGCGGCGAGGAGTTCGCGATCGCGCTGCCGGACATCCCGAGCGCCGAGCACCTCGGCCACATCGCCGACCGCATCCGGCGGCGGATCCCGCAGGTGGTCGTCGCGCTCCCGGACCAGGATTCGGTGATCAGCGACCTGACCGTCTCGATCGGTTGCGCGATGTATCCGGCCGAGCATCTCGCCAGCGTCGACGACGTGCTGGTGGCCGCGGACGCCGCGCTGTACCGGGCCAAGCAGGCGGGCCGGAACCGGGTCGAGCTGGCCAGCGCTTGACCCCCTGCGCGGGCCACCGTTAGAACTCCTCGCATGGACTGGACTCTCGAGGTCGTCGTCGTGCCGGTATCCGACGTGGACCGGGCCAAAGCGTTCTACGTCGACCAGGTCGGCTTCCGACTCGACCACGACATCACCCCGGGGCCGGGACTGCGTTTGGTGCAGCTGACCCCGCCGGGTTCGGGCTGCTCGATCGTCCTGGGCAAGGGCGTGGTCCCGGACATGCCGCCGGGGTCGCTGAAGGGGCTGCAGCTGGTCGTCGCCGATGTGCGGAAAGCCCGCGAGGAGCTGGCGGAACGCGGCGTCGAGGTCAGCGAGCTTCAGCTCTACGGCCCGGATCCGGGCACCGGCGCGCTCGAGGACCTGGACAACATCGGGTTCGTCCACTTCGCCGATCCCGACGGCAACAGCTGGTCGGTGCAGCAGATTTCCGCCCGCGCTAAGGGCTGACCCGCGACGGCGGCGGGCAGTTCGGTCCGCAGCACCCGGGCTGCCGAGGGTTGCCGCGCGGCAGCACGGAGTCGACGCGAGTTTCGCGCTCGGGTCGACCCCGCGATGCCCGCCTTCCGCGCCGGGGGGTCTCTCGGTGTTCTTCGCCGTGGCCTGCTTCTGAAGGGAGCTCCCGTCTGTCGCTTTTGGACTCGTGGTCGGCGGTTTCGGCTCCACCGCGACGATCATCGTGGTGAGTGCGGTTCTCGCGATCGCCGGTGCCGCGCTGGCGTCGGAACGGCCTAGTCCACTAGCGCGCCGCAGCTGACGTTCACCGTGGCGGCGGTCATCGTGCGGGCTCGGTCAGACGCGACGAACGCTGCTACCGCGCCGATGTCGGCCAGTGTCGCGGTGCGGCCGAGCATGGTCGGCTCGGCTAGTTCCGCGGCTAGTTCGTCGGCTCCGGGGAAATCTGCCGGGAGTGTTTCCGGGACGCCGCCGGTCCGGAGTGTCACTGTGCGCACGCCGTACTGGCCGAGCTCGGCGGCGAGTTGCCTGCGCATCGCTTCCAGTGCGGAGAAGCCAACTTGCAGGCCGCCGACTGCGTGGTTGCGGACCGGGTCGCCGTTGCCGCCGAAGAGGAGGACGACGCCGTTGCCTTGACGTTTCATGTGGCGGCCGGCTGCGCGCATGGTGAGGAAGGTGGTGCGGACGCCGGTGATCACTGGTTGTTCGTAGTCGGCCAGCGACATCTCGACCATGGGGGTTCCCTGGACGTCGCCGTGGCTGATCACGTTCACCGAGATGTCGAGGCTGCCTGCGGTTTCGACTACCGAGTCGGCGTGGGCGTCTACGGATTGCTCGTCTAGGGCGTCGAGTACTGCGACGTCGGCGGTGCCGCCGGTGGCGCGGATGTCGTCGGCTACTCGGTCCAGTTTTTCGCGGGTGCGTCCGGCCAGGAAGACTCGTGCGCCTTCCTCGGCGAACGCTCGGGCGAACGCGCCGCCGATTCCTCCGCCTGCGCCGTAGATGATCGCGTTTTTGCCTTCTAGCAGCATTGTTGGACTCCCTTCTCGTGCCTGTCATCAGTGCGTCGAGTGGGGAGCGGGGGAATCGACATCGGGCTCAGGGGCGTGTTGCGCCCATTGGGTTGGGGATGGGGACGCCTCCGTTGTCGATGATCTGTCGGCTTAGCGGGGTGGCGAGGGTGATTACTCGGTCTACTCCTTCTGGGCCTAGGGCTTCCAGTGGGGCGGAGGCTAGGCGGTCGGTGGTTTCTTCGATTGTTCGGCGGAGTTCCTTGCCTGCTGGGGTTAGGCCGGTGGCGTCTAGCAGGCCGCGGGCGGTCAGGGATGTTGTTGCGGTGGACCATTCTTCGTCGGTCCAGCCTCGGGCTCGTTGGACTTGCTCGCGGGTGGTGGCTCCGGTGGCGATGTGGGTGAGGGTGGTTTCCAGGCCGGTTAGGCCGGAGGCTACTGCGGCTAGGACGTGGCCGTCGCCTCGGTGTTCGCGGAGGATCGTGGTGGCCAGCCATAGGCGGGCTAAGGGGGTGGTGGGGCGGGGTACGGCGGACCAGGCTGCGGAGAGGGGGCGGGCGTCGAATTGGCAGGCGGTGGCGGCTTGTTCCAGAAGGGTGGTTAGTTCTTCTGTGGGGGTTGGGCCTAGGAGGCGGGATAGGGCTGCTTCGGTGGATTTGATGCGGGTGTGGAGGACGTCGGCGGGGGTGGCGAAGGTCCAGGCGTCGGGGAGGGATCTTGCGACCATTTTTGGGGAGAAGCCGAAGAACATTGAGGTGACTGGGGTGGGGCCGATCGGGCCCAGCGGGGCGGCTCGGCCGGCGAAGTAGCCCATCCACCAGCCTTTGAGGCCGATGTTTTTGGCTGCTGTGGCGGGTTCTGGGGTGAAGTAGACGATTGCGTGGAGGGGTTCTATGGCTGTCCATAGGGTTCTGGCTGGGGTCATGGGGAGGACTTTAGGGTGGGGGTACGACAGGAAGTGGCGGGTTGGGGGTCGGGCTCGTCGCCTGGCGGCGACATTGCGCCCGAGTGGGTGAGGGGGGGCACCCCGAAGCTGATTGTGCTGACGGTTCGAGGGTGGTTGTCAAGGCGGGAAAGATGCCTTGACAACCACCCCCGAACCGCAGGGAAGGCTTCGTATCGGGGTGCAGGGCGGGGAGTGGCTGCCTGGGGTGGTTTGGGTGTGGTGGTGGGGGTTTAGGGAGTGGGGCTAGCGCCCCAATGTGGCATTGGGTGCGTGGGACGCACCGAATGTGGCATTGGGTGCGTCAGATGCACCCAACGCCACATTGGGTGCGGTGAGCGGGGTCGCGGCAGCGACGGCACCGGCGCGGGCGCGGAGGCGGGCGGTCCGTGAAGGGCTCCTTGAGGGAATCTGTTTCCCTCATGGAGCCC
>NZ_JBSHAM010000073.1:0-41684 GCF_053611505.1 Amycolatopsis sp. NPDC054798
CGCGGGTATTCTTGTCATTGAATATTTCCCGCCTTGACAAGCACCCCCGCGCCGTCGTCACAATCAGCTTCGGGGTGCCCCGCTCAACAAAGTCACCCCTCAAGCATCAAAATCCACCGTCACCCGCTCCGAAACCGGATGCGACTGACACGTCAGCACAAACCCAGCCTCCACCTCGGACTTCTCCAACGCGAAGTTCCGCCGCATATCCACCGCCCCCTCCGTCACCCGGGCTCGGCAAGTCCCGCAAACCCCGCCCTTGCACGCGAACGGCAGATCCGGCCGGAACCGCTGCGCCCCGTCCAGCACCGAGGATTCCCGGGGCAAGCTCATCGTCGTAGACCGCCCGTCCAGCACCAGCGTGACCTCCGACGAAGCACCGGCCACCGCGGGGTCGACATGCTTCACCGGTTCCGGCGGCACATCGTCCACATAGAACAGTTCCTGATGAATCCGCTCTCCGGGAACCCCCAGCGCCGCAAGCAGATCCTGCGCCGAGGTCACCATCCCGAACGGACCGCACAACCAGAAATGGTCCACCTCGTCCACCGGCACGATCGACCCGAACAACGCCTTCAGCTTGTCCGCGTCCAACCGCCCGGTGAACAACTCCGCCTCACGCGGCTCCCGGGACAGAACGTGCACCAACTCCAGCCGAGCCGGATACCGGTCCTTCAAATCAGCCAGCTCGTCCGCGAACATCACCGTGTCCGTACGCCGGTTCCCGTAAAGAACAGTCACCGAAGCATCCGGAGTAGCCAGCAACGAAGCCGCGATCGACAACACCGGTGTGATCCCGGAACCCGCGGCGATCAACACATGGTGGCCGCCCGCGGAAAGATCGGGAGTAAACGACCCCGTCGGCGCGGAAACCTCGACCGTGTCTCCCGGACGAACCTCATTGACCAGCCACGTCGAGAACACGCCGTCCGGCACCAGCCGCACCCCGACCCGCGGCCGCTCCCCCGCCGCGGCACAGATCGAATACGACCGCCGCTCGTCCCGGCCGTCCACCATCCGGCGCAAGGTGAGCGACTGTCCAGGAGCGAACGCGTAAGCCGACGCCAGCTCGTCCGGCACGTCGAACGTAACGGCCACAGCGTCGTCGCAGAGCCGCTCGACCTCGGCCACCCGCAACGGATGGAACCCGGCACGGCGGGAAACGGTGGCAGTCACTCAAATCTCCTTGACGTGTTCGAACGGTTCCCAGCAGGACCGGCACCGCCGCAACGCTTTGCATGCAGTCGCACTGAACCGAGACTGCTCCTCGGTATCCAAAGACCCGCAACGCGGACAGGCCACTCGACGCACCGAAGGCCCCAGTGTCAACGGAATCGGCCCCGACCGACGCGGCGCGGAACCCGGCGGAGCAATCCCAGCTTCGGCGAGTTTGCGACGACCGTCCTCACTGATCCAGTCCGAAGTCCAAGCCGGTTCGAGCACCGTACGGATATCGATCTCGGCGTACCCCGCGCCCCGCAGCGCGTGCTCCAGGTCGTCCCGCATAGTGTCCATAGCCGGGCAACCGGTGTAGGTCGGCGTAATAGAAACCGTAACCCGACCATCCTCTTCGGACACTTCGCGCAGCACACCCAGATCCGCGAGCGTCAACATCGGCAGCTCGGGATCAGTGACCGTAGAGGCCACGGCCAGCGCGGTCACCACGACGCCCCAGGCATCGCCCGAGCCACACTCTGCATCTCGGCCAGAAGGAAACCCATCTGCTCGGTATGCACCCCGTCGCGGCCAGTCCGGCCGGAAACCCCAGCGATAGCCCCGATCTCCGGTCGCTCCAAAGTGGCCGCCGCCAACGCTTGATCCACGATCGCGTCGAACTCCGGCCGCACCGAAGCAGCGTCCAGCAGTTCAGCCGGATGAGTCGCGAACAACTCCTCGACATACGGCCACACCGCGGCCAGCCCCTCGGCCATCCGATCGTGCGACAACGGCGTCCCGTCACCCAGCCGAACCAGCCACTGCGCGGCGTAATCCCGGTGATAGGCCAATTCCTTCACACCCTTGGCCGCGATCGCCGCCAGCACCGGGTCCACACTGGACTCCAGCTGCTGGAACAGCGCGAGCCGCCAGGTCGAGAACACGAACAGCTGCGCGATCAAATGCCCGAAGTGCCCGCCGCCCAGCTCAGCCAGCCGTACGTTCCGGAACTCGTTCTCGGCGCGCAAGAACGCGAACGTGTCCTCGGACCGGTCAGTGCCGTCGGCCTTGCCGGAACGGGCCAGCAGCAGCCGCGCCTGGCCGAGCAGGTCAAGGGCGATGTTCGCGATCGCGACCTCGTCCTCCAGTTCGGGCGCGTTGCTGACCCATTCCTGCAGCCGGTGCGAGAAGATCAGCGCGTCGTCGCCCAGCATCAGGCAGTACGCGGCCAGCTGCGCACCGTCCACTCCGGACGGAACCGAAGTGTCCACACCGGACAGCGGATCGGCGAACCCGGTGCCGAACGCCCACCGCGCGTCGTTGTCCTCGGTGATGGCTTCGTAGACGTTGTCAAAAGACATCCCAGACCTCACATGTGGGGAACGTTGTCGGGAATGTCGTAGAACGTCGGGTGCCGGTACACCTTGTCCCCGCTGGGCGCGAAGAACGGATCCTTCTCGTCCGGCGACGACGCGGTGATGTCCGAGGCACGCACGACCCAGATCGACACGCCCTCGTTGCGACGCGTGTAGAGATCGCGCGCGTGATGCAGCGCCATCTCGTCGTCCGCCGCGTGCAGCGAACCCACGTGCACGTGGTTCAAGCCGCGCTTCCCGCGGACGAAAACCTCGTACAGCGGCCAGTCGTGCTTCATGCCGAAACCTCTTTCTTGGCCGCGTGCGCCGCAGCGGCTTCTCGAACCCAGGCACCCTCGTCGTGCGCGCGCCGCCGGTGCGCGATCCGCTCGGCGTTGCACGGACCGTTGCCCTTGAGCACGTTCTTGAACTCGTCCCAGTCGACCGCGCCGAAGTCGTAATGCTCCCGCTCGGCGTTCCAGCGCAGCTCGGGGTCCGGGAAGGTCACGCCGAGCGCCTCGGCCTGCGGCACGGACATGTCGACAAAGCGCTGCCGCAGCTCGTCGTTGGTGTGCCGCTTGATCTTCCACGCCATCGACTGCGCGGTGTTCGGCGAATCCGCGTCCGGCGGGCCGAACATCATCAGCGACGGCCACCACCAGCGGTTCACCGCCTCCTGCACCATGTCCCGCTGCTGCTGGGTGCCCTTCATCATGGTCATCAGCAGCTCGTAGCCCTGCCGCTGGTGGAAGGACTCCTCCTTGCAGATCCGGATCATCGCCCGCGCGTACGGTCCGTAGGACGACCGGCACAGCGGCACCTGGTTGCAGATCGCCGCGCCGTCGACCAGCCAGCCGATCACGCCGACGTCGGCGAAGGTCAGCGTCGGGTAGTTGAAGATCGACGAATACTTCTGCCTGCCGGTGATGAGCTTGTCGGTGAGGTCCGCGCGGTCCGCGCCGAGCGTCGCCGCCGCGGAGTACAGGTACAGCCCGTGCCCGGCCTCGTCCTGCACCTTCGCGAGCAGGATCGCCTTGCGCCGCAACGACGGCGCGCGGGTGATCCAGTTGCCTTCCGGCTGCATGCCGATGATCTCCGAATGCGCGTGCTGCGCGATCTGGCGGATCATCGTCTTGCGGTAGCCCTCGGGAACCCAGTCTCGCGGCTCGATGCGCTGGTCCCGTTCGATGGTGTGCTCGAACAGGGCTTCCAGTTCAGGCTCTGCCACAGCGGTCACGGCTGCTCCTTCGAGACGAGGGTGAGCACGTCGTACTTCGCGACCGAGTCGCCGTCGGAGTTGGTGACGTCGGCGTCCCAGCGGACTTCGCCGTAGTCCTGGTCGATCCGCGGCGTGATCTGCTTGGCCGTCAAGGTGACCGTCAGCGCGTCGCCCTCCTTCACCGGCGTGAGGAAGCGCAGGTTCTCCAGGCCGTAGTTGGCCAGCACCGGGCCCGGCTCGGGGGACACGAACAAGCCCGCCGCGAACGAGACGACCAGGTAGCCGTGCGCCACGATGCCGCCGAACAGCGGGTTCGCCGCTGCCGCCGCCTCGTCGGTGTGCGCGTAGAAGGTGTCGCCGGTGAACTCGGCGAAGTGGTCGATGTCGGCACGCGTGACGGTACGCGGACCGGCCACCACGGTGTCGCCGATGTTCAGCTCCGCCAACGACTTCCGGAACGGGTGCTCGCCCTCGACGCGCGGACCGCCCTCGACCCACCGGCCGGTGACGGCGCCGAGCACCTTCGGGCTGCCCTGCACGGCGGTGCGCTGCATGTGGTGCAGTACGCCGCGAATACCGCCCATCTCCTCGCCGCCGCCCGCGCGACCCGGGCCGCCGTGCACCAGCTGCGGCATCGGCGAACCGTGCCCCGTGGACTCCTTCGCGTCTTCGCTGTCGAGCACGAGCAGCCGGCCGTGGTACGGCGCGACGCCCAGCACGATCTCGCGGGCGAACACCGGGTCGCCGGTCACTACCGAACCGGCCAGGCTGCCGCCGCCGCGCGCCGCGAACTCGATGACCTGCTTGACCGACGTGTAGGGCATCAGCGTGGACACCGGGCCGAACGCCTCGACCTCGTGCGGCTCCGCCCGCTCCGGGTCGGCCTTGAGCAGGATCGGCGAGATGAACGCGCCGGTCGCCTCGTCGCCGTCCACGACGTCGACGTGCTCCGGGTCGCCGAAGACGATACTGCCCGCGTCGAGCAGGGCCTTCAGCGAACGGCGTACCTCCTCGCGCTGCTCCAGGCTGGCCAGCGCGCCCATGCGGACGCCCTCTGCATTCGGGTTGCCGACCGTCACCTTGGCGAGCCGGGCGCTGACCGCTTCGGCGACGTCGTCCAGCATCTCGGCCGGGACGAACGCGCGACGGATCGCGGTGCACTTCTGCCCGGCCTTCACCGTCATCTCGGTGGTCAGCTGCTTGACGAACAGGTCGAACTCCGGCGTCGACGGCCGGGCGTCCGGGGCGAGGATCGAACAGTTCAGCGAGTCGGCCTCGGCGTTGAACCGCACCGAATTCCGCACGATCGCCGGGTGCGCGCGCAGCTTCTGCGCGGTCGACGCCGAACCGGTGAACGACACCAGGTCCTGCGCCGTGACGTGGTCGAGCAGATCGCCGACACTGCCCGCGACGAACTGCACCGTGCCCTCGGGCAAAATCCCCGACTCGACAATCAGCTCCACGAGCCGCGCGGTCAGATACGCGGTCTGGCTGGCCGGTTTGATCAAGCTCGGCACCCCGGCGAGGAACGCGGGCGCGAACTTCTCCAGCGGACCCCACACCGGGAAGTTGAAGGCGTTGATCTGGATCGCGACGCCCTGCAGCGGCGTGGCGATGTGCTGCGCGACGAACGTGCCGCCGCGGCTCAGCGGCTCCACTGCGCCCTCGACGTACACCGTGTCGTTCGGCAGCTCGCGCTTGCCTTTCGAGCCATAGCTGAACAGAACGCCGATGCCGCCGTCGATGTCGAACTTCGAGTCGCCGAGCGTCGCACCCGTGCGCGCCGACAGCGCGTACAGCTCTTCGCGGTGCTCACGCAGGTGCGCAGCGAGCGCCTTCAGCAGCGCAGCCCGCTGATGGAAGGTCAGCTTCCGCAACGCCGGACCGCCGACGCTGCGGCCGTACTCGAGCGCCGCGGCGAAGTCGATCCCCTCCGACGAAATCCGGGCCACTTCCTCCCCGGTCGCCGCGTCGTGCAGCGGGGCGCCCTCGCCCGGCGCCGTGTGCCATCCCCCGGAGACGTAGCTGCGGAGCAGAACCATGCCGACCCTCTCGCCGAATTACCAACCGGACGTTCAGTAATTCGCAGGATAGCCGTTCTCCCCGCTGATCGGAACCCCCGCATTGCTTGACACTGCCCGGGCCGCGGCCTTTACTGGGCTCCAGCCGGGATTACCGGCCATTCGGTCAGTAAGTCCCCGTCCCGGAAGGCTGTCTCGTGACCCGCAACGCCGCGCACGCCATGTTCGACACGGACGAGGCGTCCCGCTCCCTCGGCATCGAACTCGTCGAGGCGGCCGACGGCAGAGCGGTGGCCACGATGAAGGTCACCGAGACGATGGTCAACGGACACGACATCGCTCACGGCGGGTACGTGTTCCTGCTCGCCGACACCGCTTTCGCCCTCGCCTGCAACACGCACGGGCCGGTCACCGTCGCCTCGGGCGCGGAGATCTCGTTCGTCGCCGCCGGAAAACTGGGCGACCACCTCGTCGCGACGGCCACCGAGCGCACCCGCTACGGCCGCAACGGCATCTACGACGTCACCGTGCACCGGGAAACCCCCGGCGGGCCCGAGGTCGTCGCCGAATTCCGCGGCCGCAGCCGCGTCATCGAGAAAACCCGGGAAACACAGTGACTCCCCTGACTGCACACCTCGCCGAAAACCTCAGTGCCGACGAGCTGGCCTCGCTCCAACTGGAGCGGCTGCAGTGGACTCTGCGGCACGCGTACGAGAACGTCCCGCTATACCGCAAGAAGTTCGCCGAAGCGGGCGTGCACCCGGACGACTGCCGCGAGCTGGGCGATCTGGCGAAGTTCCCCTTCACCACCAAGGCCGACCTGCGCGAGAGCTACCCGTTCGGCATGTTCGCTGTGCCGCAGGACCAGATCCGCCGGCTGCACGCGTCCAGCGGCACCACCGGAAAGCCGACCGTCGTCGGCTACACCGAGGACGACCTGGACACCTGGGCCACGGTGATGGCGCGCTCGATCCACGCCGCGGGCGGACGGCCGGGGCACAAGGTGCACGTCGCCTACGGATACGGCCTGTTCACCGGCGGGCTCGGCGCGCATTACGGCGCGGAAAAGCTTGGCTGCACAGTCATTCCGGCGTCCGGCGGGATGACCGCCCGGCAGGTCCAGCTGATCACCGACTTCAAGCCGGAGATCATCATGATCACGCCGTCGTACATGCTGACGCTGCTCGACGAATTCGAGCGCCAGGGCGTGGATCCTCGGGCCAGTTCGCTGAAGGTCGGCATTTTCGGCGCGGAGCCGTGGACCGAGCAGATGCGCAGCGAGATCGAAGAACGCTTCGCGCTCGACGCGGTCGACATCTACGGCCTGTCCGAGGTGATGGGCCCCGGCGTCGCGCAGGAATGCGCGGAAACCAAGGACGGCCTGCACATCTGGGAGGACCATTTCTTCCCCGAGGTGATCGACCCGTTCACCGAGCAGGTGCTGCCCGAGGGCGAACGCGGCGAATTGCTGTTCACGTCGCTGACCAAACAGGCGCTGCCGATCATCCGCTACCGCACCCGCGACCTGACCCGCCTGCTGCCCGGCACCGCGCGCCCGGCCTTCCGCCGGATGGAGAAGGTCACCGGCCGCAGCGACGATCTGATCATTTTGCGCGGGGTCAACGTTTTCCCCACCCAGATCGAGGAAATCGTGCTGCGCACCGAGGGGTTGAGCCCGCACTTCCAGCTGGTCCGCTCGACCCGCGGCCGCCTGGACCACCTCACCGTGCGCGTCGAAGCCCGCGCGGACACGACTGCTGAAGCCCGGAATGCCGCCGCTGCCGTGGTGGCCGCCGGGGTGAAGGACGGCGTCGGCGTGAGCGTGTCGGTGGAGGTCGTGGACCCGGACACGCTGGAGCGTTCGCTCGGTAAAATGCGCCGCGTGCTGGACGAACGCTCGTGACCGCCCCCGCCCGCCGCGGCCGGCCTGGCTACGACCTGGAGTCTCTGCTCCAGGTCGCGGTCAAGCTTTTCAACGACCGCGGTTACGACGGGACCAGCATGGAGGACCTGTCGCGCAAGCTCGGCATCACGAAATCCGCGATCTACCACCACGTGCCGAGCAAAGAGGAATTGCTGCGGCTGGCGGTGGACCGGGCGCTGGACGGATTGTTCGAGGTCGCGGAATCGACGGAGGCGCTCGACGGGCGCGCGATCGACCGCTTGGAGCATCTGGTGCGCGGGAGTGTGCTGGTGCTGGCGGACCGGTTGCCGTTCGTGACGCTGCTGCTGCGGGTGCGGGGAAACACGAAGGCCGAGCGGGCGGCGTTGGCGCGGCGGCGCGAGTTCGACCATCTGGTGACGGATTTGGTCAAGCAGGCCGAGGCGGAGGGGGATGTCCGGCCGGACATCGACCCGGCGATCGCGGCGCGGTTGCTGTTCGGCACGGTGAACTCGCTGATCGAGTGGTACCGGCCGCGGCGGGGGGCGTCGGCGGAGGAACTGGCGGACGCGGTGTGCAAGATGGCGTTCGACGGGTTGCGTGCTTGACGACTCTGCTGCTGGGGGATTTCTCGCTAGGCTGGCTTCGTGGATCTGGGGGAGATCGGGCGGACGTTGGCAGAGCGGGTTCGCGACGCGGTCGGCGACCGCCGGTCGGACGCGGTGCTGCAGATCTCGTGGCGTGGCCGGGGAACACGGGCTGCGGGGTGGCTGGACGAGGGGCCGCTGGAGGACCCGAACCTGCACGTCAACACCTTCGGGGTGTTCCCGCCCGACTTGCCGCACGGAGTGTACGAAATGCGGCTCCTCCGGGACGGCAGTTACCGGTTCTCGTTCAGCTCCGACATCGAGCTGCTGATCGAGCGGGCCCGCTTCGTGTTCGACCCCGATTTCCGTTGCCCAGGGCACCCATTGCCCGGCATGCCGAGACCAGCGGGCATCGAGCCGACCGGGAAGCCGACCGATCCTGCGGTATTGCGGGAAGTCGGCGCTCTCGTCGAAGAGTTCGCCGAGCGATACACCGCGATCATGGGACACGCCCCCGATTGGGCTCCCGGAGCGAGCGAGGAGGAAATCTCCGCCGCCGAGGCCCGGATCGGGATTCGGCTGCCTGAAGACCTGCGTGCGCTTTTCCGCCTGATCGGCGAGGATTCCGGCGAGACCGGACTGCTCAGCTACTACGCGCACGATTCGCTGGAAAGGCTGGTCGAGGAGTACCACGACGTCCTGCCCGGCTCGTACACCGGGGTGCTCCACGAAAACCCGCTGGACGACACGAGTCCGGTGTTCGACGCCGAACCGCCGGGACGGCTCAAGCGCGTCTTCCGCAACGACTGGTGGGTGACCTTCGGCGGCAACCACGGCGGCGAGTATCTCGCCGTCGACCTCGACCCGGACGCCGCGGGCCGGTCAGGGCAAGTGCTCGCCTACGGCGAAATCTCCGAAACACCGCGGCTG
This sequence comes from Amycolatopsis sp. NPDC054798, assembly GCF_053611505.1. Classification (NCBI taxonomy): domain Bacteria; kingdom Bacillati; phylum Actinomycetota; class Actinomycetes; order Pseudonocardiales; family Pseudonocardiaceae; genus Amycolatopsis; species Amycolatopsis sp. NPDC054798. The sequence continues at coordinate 9,150 of NZ_JBSHAM010000073.1, forward strand.
GTCGGCACTTCAGTCACCGAGATGATCGAGGAGGTGTTGAAGGCGCTGCGCGCGGGCCGGTACACCCTGCACGAAGGCGATCAGCGGATCGAAGTCCACGCGCCCTTCGCCGATCTCCCGGTCAGAGACCCCGTCGAGAGCGTTCGCAACGGTGCCGCCCCGGCTGCAGCGATCAGCGGTATTGAGCATCCGGAACTGGTCCAGGCCTGCTATCTCCGCCACGACGGCGACCTCGACCTGACTGTGTTCGAGCCGCTCGGCTCGCTGCGCGATATCGGCGTGCGCGGCGCGAAAACCGTGACTCCCACCGTGACGAACCTGCCGCTCCTGGAATCCCTCACCATCGCCGCCGAACAGACCGACCTCAACGCCCTCGCCGGTCATCCGACCCTGTGGGATCTCACCCTGAGCGGCCTGACTCACCCCGTCGACCTCACCCCGCTGACCACCCTCCCGAACCTCATCCGGCTCACCATCTCCGGCCTAGACATCCCAGCGATCGACCAACTAACCCACCTACCCGCCCTCCGCATCCTCACCCTCGACGCCAGCCAGCTCACCCGCCTCCTGGACTCCGGCGCCCGCCTGCCCGGCCTGGCCTCCCTCACCATCACCGGCCGGGTCCTCCTCCCCGAAGCAGTCGAATTCCTCCGCCACCTCCGCGGCACCGACGTTCACCTCGAGGAGTTCACCGGCTCGCTGTAACCGTCCGGAGCGGGCATCGTCACCACAAACCCCGTACTCCGCCCCAAATCGTCCAGCAGCCACCCCATCCGCTTGACCGTCCGCAGGATCAGCGCCGAATCCACCACCGACAGCGGCGCCAGGTCCTGCTCCAGATGCTCCTGCATCCGCATCGTCTCCTCGATCGAGCGCATCCACGTAGTCACCAAGAGATTCGCCGGACCGGGCAAGCTCGCCATCTGCCGCACAGTCGGGTTGGCACGCAACCGATCCACGCACGTCGACACGTGCGCCACCGGCACCTGACACCACCAGTTGACGACGATCGGCGACGGCGTCAGCCCCTGCGCGATTTCGCAGCGGAACGTCAGCGCGTCGGCACCCAGCAGGTGTCCGAGCTGTCGGCGGACCGTCGACACCGGACGTCCGGTGATCCGCGCGAGGTCTGCGGCACTGCGCCGACCGTCCTCGCCCAAGGCGGCGGTCAGAGGGGCGTAAGGCTCCTTCCACGGCTGCAGCTTGGTCACCCGCCCACTGCCGACGGACGGTAGTTGCGACAGCGCCTGCACGCGCCGCCGATCGAGCGCGCCTACTCGCCACGAACTGCCCTCGACGTGCAGCCTCGACGCCAGGTGCGAGCGTGTGTTGAGCACCCCGGGCAGGCTGGGGATCGCGTCCAGCAGCAAGGCGGACAGGTCGCGCAGGCCGAGGCCGAAGACCGTCAGCACCAGGCTGTATTCGCGCGAAGCCTCCTCGATGCTGGCCACCGAAGGCCACGTCGACAGCTCCCGGATCAGCTCGCGCACCTGGCCGCTCGCGCAGCGGATTTCCACGTACGCGGCCTGCACCTGATGCAGCCCGGGCACGTGCGGATACGCCGTCACCCACGCCGCTCCCCCGTCGCGCAGCCGCTCCCAGCGCCGGGCCAGCGTCACCGGCGAGGAGTCGAGCGCGCCGGCCAGTTGCGTCCAGGTGGCGCGGGGGCGCAACTGCAACGCGTGGATGAGCGAAAAATCTTCCTCCTCCAGTAAGTCGAGCACTATTTCTTCTCCTGAGGCCGATCCGCGAGCGATTCCGGCAACTCTAACTCGATATCGGGCGTCAGTTCGCACACTCGACCACCAAGACGCCGTTCCCCGACGAAGAGGAGCCGAGCCGGTGGACCTCCACGAAGACGCCCGCAGCCAGCAGGACGACCTGGCCCGGCTGCGCCGCGACCTGCACCGCGAGCCTGAGATCGGCCTCGACCTGCCGCGCACCCAGGAACGCGTCCTGCGCGAACTCGACGGGCTCGGCTTGGAGGTCTCCACCGGCACCGGCACGACGTCGGTCACCGCGGTGCTTCGCGGCGAAGGCCCGGCCCGGGATTCGGCTCAGCCGCGCACGGTCCTGTTGCGGGCGGACATGGACGCGCTCCCGGTGCAGGAGGCGACCGGGCTCGACTTCGCCGCGACCAACGGCGCGATGCACGCGTGCGGCCACGATCTGCACACCACGTCGCTGGTCGGTGCGGCTCGCCTGCTGCACACGCATCGCGACCGGCTCAACGGCGACGTCGTCCTGATGTTCCAGCCCGGCGAAGAAGGCTGGGATGGCGCGGGCGTGATGCTGAAGGAAGGCGTGCTCGACGCGGCCGGTCCTCGCGTTGATGCCGCGTACGGACTGCACGTCTTCTCGTCGATGCTGCCCAGCGGCCAGTTCGCCAGCCGCCCCGGGACGCTGATGTCCGCCTCGCACAAGCTGCTCGTGACCGTGCACGGCGAAGGCGGCCATGGGTCAATGCCGCACCGCGCCAAGGACCCGATCTCGGCTGCCGCAGCGATGATCACCGCGTTGCAGACGATGATCACCCGGCGGCTGGACATCTTCGACCCGGCGGTGCTCACCGTCGGTGTCATCCGCGGTGGCACCAAGCGCAACGTCATCCCGGCGACCGCAGAGTTCGAAGCGACCGTCCGCTGCTTCTCCGACGACACCGCCGCCCTTCTCGACACCACCATCCGCGAGACGATCGACGGTGTCGCGCGGGCGAACGGCGTCACCGCAGACGTCGTGTTCGAGAACGAATACCCCGTGACCGTAACGGATGTCGACGAGACGGCGTTCGGAGCCGAGGTCGTCCGCGAGACGATCGGCGAGCAGTACTACACCGAGCTGCCCAACCCGGTCGCCGGTTCCGAGGACTTCTCCCGCGTGCTCGCCGCGGTGCCGGGCACGTTCCTCGGCCTCGGCGCGCTGATGCCGGGCCTCGAACCGCACAGCGCACCCAACAACCACAGCCCGTACGCCGATTTCGACCCGTCCGTGCTGTCTCGCGCCGCCACCGTCTACGCCGAACTCGCCGTCCGCCGTCTCGACCGTTTCGCCGAAGGAGCACTGCGATGACTTCTGTGGTCCCAGACCGTCGCCGCACCCTGTTCGGGCTCGGTGCCGGCAACGCGATGGAATGGTTCGACTGGAACGTCTACGCCACGTTCGCGTCGTTCTTCGCCGCGCAGTTCTTCAACGCCCACAGCGCGGTTTCGGCTCTGCTGAGCACGCTGGCGGTGTTCGCGGTCGGGTTCGCCGCGCGGCCGATCGGCGGCTGGGTGTTCGGCTGGATCGCCGACCGCAAGGGCCGCCAGCTGGCGATGTCGCTGACCGTCGCGATCGCCGCCGCCGGCAGCCTGGTCATCGGCCTTTCCCCGACGTACGGCCAAATCGGCGTGTGGGCGTCGGTGATCCTTGTGGTGGCGCGGCTCGCCCAGGGGCTGGCGCACGGCGGCGAGCTGCCGTCCGCGCAGACGTACATCGCCGAGGTCGCCCCACCGGCCCGCCGCGGGTTGTGGTCGAGCCTGATCTACTTCTCCGGCACCTGCGGCGTGCTCGTCGGCACCCTGATGGGCGCGGTTCTCTCCGGCGTGCTGAGTCACGAGCAGATGCTGTCGTTCGGCTGGCGGATCCCGTTCATCCTCGGCGGCGTCTTCGGGATCTACTCGCTCTACGTGCGGCTTCGCATGCGAGAGACCGAGGTGTTCCAGGCCGCGAAGAACGACTCCGCCAAGGAGAAGGGCCAGATCTGGCAGACGATCAAGCAGAACCCGAAGCTGCTCGCGCAGGTCGTCGGGATGACCGTCGGCGCGACGGTCCTCTACTACATGTGGGCTGTCGCCGCGCCGTCGTACGCGATCACCGTGCGCGGCGTCGACCCGACCGGCGCGCTGTGGGCGGGCGTGTTCGCGAACGTGGTCTTCCTCGTCGCCTTGCCGCTGTGGGGAATGCTGTCCGACCGCATCGGCCGCAAACCGGTCCTGTTCATCGCGATCGTGGGGCTTCTCGTGCTGAGTTTCCCGCTGAACGCGATGGTCGGACGCGAGCCGTGGCAGCTGTTCGTGGCGATGTCGATCGCGCTTCTGTTCATGGCCGGGTTCTCCTCCATCGGCCCGGCGGTCTACGCGGAGATCTTCCCGACCCGCATCCGCGCGGTCGGCGTCGGCGTGCCGTACTCGATCGCCGTCGCGGCGTTCGGCGGTACGGCACCGTACTTGCAGACGCTGTTCGCCGGGAACGGGCATCCGTCGCTGTTCATCATCTACGGGATCGTGCTGATGGTGGTCAGTGCGCTGGTCGTGTTCACGCTCCCGGAGACCCGGGGCGTGGACCTGCGAGAGAAGACGGAAACGGCCGACCGCGCGGTCACCGGATCAGGAGCGTAAGGCCGGGTAGGGCTTCAGCGTGATGGCGTTCGCCGAGCGCTGAAGCCCGCCCAGCATCCGTTGCCTGCCCGGCAGATGCGGCATCGCGCGCAGGAACGCGTTGCGCAGCCGGATGCCGTTGCGGGTCCGCGGCGCGAATCCGCCAGTCCCACCGGGTGGGCGTTTCCGGTTCGCTGCGACGTAATCCCGCATCTCGTCGGCGTAGCGAGCGAAGGCTGTTCGCGGGTCCTCCATAGTGGACAGTTCACCGGCGAGGACGTAGGCACCGACGAGAGCCAGGCTGGTTCCCATGCCGAGCGAACCGCCGAAGGCCGAATCGCCGAGCAGGACTGTGCGTCCGCGATGCCATTCAGTCAGCTGGACCTCCCCGGCGCGGGAGAAGTACAGGTCGTCCGGGAGCTGTTCCAGCAGCGCGGGAACCTCCCATCCCGCACCGGCGAACACTTCGGCAACCACGGCAGCCGGGCTTTCTTCCGGCGAAATCGGTTCCGGCGAAACGAACCCGAGCAGAACCCGGCACTCGCCGGAGGCACCCAGCGGGTACAGCATGACGACCCGGCCGCCGACGCCGTTGCCCGCGGGCAGGTTGTAGACCACTTCCCAGCCACCCAGATCGAGCCGCGTCCGGGCCGGAAAGTACCCGAGGTGGTAGCCGCGATCGCGAACGGATCCCGGACCGAACACCAGCGACCGCACGCCCGATCCGAGGCCGTCCGCGCCGACCACGACGTCGAACGTCCGCGCCGGGCCGTGGTCGAAGGTCGTGCGGATTCCGGCGGCTTCCTCGGCCAAAGCGGTGATTTCGGTGCCGTAATGGATTTCGGCGGCAGCGGCGTCGTGCAGGATCCGGACGAGGTCGCTGCGCAGGATTTCGAGGTCCGCGACCACCCCGCCGGAATCGCCGAACGCGTCCGCTCCCATTTCCGCCACGCGACGCCCGCGAGCGTCGAGCCATGCGATGCCGTGGGTGCCGGTGTGCGCGGCTCGGACTTCGTCCAGCAGCCCCATCCGGGCGACGACCTCGCGGGCCGCGCCGCGGATGTCGACCGCTTGGCCGCCATTGCGCAGCGCGGGAGCACGCTCGACCAGAGTCGGCTGAAAACCGTACTGCCGAAGCCAGTACGCGAGAGAAAGTCCGGCGACGCCCGCGCCGGAGATCAGGACAGTGCGCATGTGTACACCGTACGAGCGCTTCTCCCGCAGGTATATTTGTTCTAGTGCAGTTCTTCTTCTGCACATCATGAGCAGCAGAGCGCACTAGTGCACTGGAGGACTCGATGGAGCCCGCGCCCTACCAGCGGATCGTCGCCGAGATCCGCGAGCACATCGCGAGCGGTCGGCTCCGGCCGGGCGACCGGGCCCCCTCGACCCGGCAGATCACCCGGGAATGGGGCGTCGCGATGGCGACCGCGACGAAGGTTATCGCCGAATTGCGCGGGCTGGGCCTGGTCGACACGAAACCGGGCGCGGGCACCGTCGTCCGGTCGGTGCAGCGGAAGCGGGAGCCGGAGCTGAGCCGCGAGCGGATCGTCGCCATAGCAATAGAAATCGCCGACGCGAACGGGCTGCCGTCGGTGTCCATGCGCCGGATCGCCACCGAACTCGGCGCGGCGACGATGTCGCTGTACCGGCACGTCGGCGACAAGGACGAACTAGTCCATTTGATGGCCGACACCGTTGCCGGGCAAGCGATCCGGCGGGAGCCTCCGGTCCCGTGGCGGGCGTGCCTCGAAGCCACCGTCCGTCTCTTGTGGACAGTCTGTCGGCGGCATCCGTGGGTCGCCGAGGCGCTGTCCATGACCCGTCCCCGGCCCACTCCGAACCTGATGCGGTACTCCGAGTGGGTGCTGGCCGCGCTGCGCCGCGCCGGACTGCCCGCCGAAGACCTGCTTCTCATCCACCTCAATCTCTTCGGCCACGTCCGCGGCCTGGCGCTCACCTGGCAGTCCGAGGCCTGGGCGCGGCAGGACACCGGACTCGCCAACGACCAATGGCTCGACGGCCACGAAGCCGAGTTCCGGCGGATCGTCGGGACCGGGCGCTACCCCGCGCTCGACTTCCTGACCACTCAGCAGTTCCAGCACAACCTGGACCAGACCTTCGAGTACGGTCTGCGCCTGCTCCTCGACGGCGTCGAACGACGGCTGGCGTGATTCAGCTGTCCGGCTGAGTCTCGCCAAGCTGCCACCACAACGCCGTCCGCAACTGCTCGATCAGCGCCTCGTCGTCCTCCTCGCTCGGCTCGGCTCCCAGCGGGATCCATCGCTCCCCCACCAGTTCGCCGGAGTCGTAGCTGCTGATCAGTATCCCCGGATACGACACTGTCAGCCCGTCCTCCGGGCAGCCGGTCGCGCACGGCCGGTCGTCCATCCGGACGTGCCGGTAGTGCAACCGCACCCCGACCCACCGGCCGGGCGGCCGCGGCTGCTGGTCCGTGCCGTTCATCGCCCGCTCCCGCTCGCCCCAGGTCCCCCGGCAGAAGGTCGCGGCCGGGGCGGCCGGAGTTACCGGCCGGTTGTTCCGGTTGGGTAACGGCATCCGGTGACAGCGCCGCCGAGGGGTCCGCATCGTGTTGACAACGACCTCGCCCGGCGGCGAGGCTGGCGCGATGAGCAGCGGATCCCGGCGCAGGCTGGACCCCGCCGAACGCCGGGCCGAGATCCTCGCCGCGGCCCGGCGGTGCTTCGGCGCGGGCAGCTACTCGTCGGTGTCCACTTCGGACATCGCGGCGGCGGCGGGGGTGGCCCGGCCGCTGATCAACCACTATTTCGGCGGCAAACGCGAGCTGTATCTCGAAGTGGTGCGGCAGATGACGATCGTGCCCGCCCCGGTGGTCGACGCGCTGCCGGACGGCCCGCCCCGGCTGCGGCTGGAGGTCGGCATCGACCGGTGGATCGACGTGGTGGAACGCAACCGCGACGCCTGGCTCACGGTGATCGACGCGGCGCACGACCCGGAGGTCGAGCGGATCATGCGGGAGGCCGACGAGATCGCCGCCGACCGCGTGCTCGCCGCGGCCCTGCTGCCCGCGAACGGACATCCGCAGCTGCGGGCGATGATCCGCGCGTACGGCGGGATGCTGCGTGCCGCGTCCCGCGAGTGGCTGGTCCGCGGCACGCTGGAAAGGGCCGAGCTGCGCGCGTTCCTGGTGGAATCGCTGGTGCAGCTGCTGGAGACCACTTATCCGGCCGTGCTGGCGCTGCAAACCTCCGAAACGGGCAGCACCGGCTGAGCCGTTCGCCGGCGGAGCGCGGGAAGAATGGTCAGAACGGCCGCGGCAGCCATCGCGGCGCCGAGAACGATCGGCGCGCGCAGGCCGTACGGCTCGATCAGGCTGGCCCCGACGGACGAACCGAGCATGACCCCGAGCGTGATGAACGAAGTATGCACCGTGTTGACCAGCGGGCTGGTGTTCCCCGCCCGCTGCACCCGCACCGCCATCGCCGGGTTCATCGTCACGCCGACCAGGCCGATCGCGAGCATGAACGCCAGCGCGGTCGCGGGCACGTCGGTGAACAGCGCGAAGCCGGTGAGGAACACCGCGTTGAGCATCGCGCCGGCTACGAGCGTCCACACGGTGTGCCGGTCGGCCAGCCTCCCGACGACGCTGTTGCCGACGACCGTGGCCGCGCCGTAGCCGAGCAGCAGCACCGGGACCGTGTCCGGCGAGAACCCGCTGACCTGGGTCAGGATCGGGGTGAAGAAGCTGAACACGGAAAAGGTCGCGCCGATGATCAGCGTGCTGGAGACGAGCGCGAGAAGCAGCCGCGGACGGCGGAAAACGCGCAGGTCCACGGTTTCCCGCGGCTGGGCCTGCCCGGACGGAGCGTGGTCGCGCACCTGGAACTGAGTCAGCAGCGCCGCGAGCACGGTCAGCAGGGTGATCGTCCAGAACGCCGTCCGCCAGCCGAAATGCCCGCCCGCGAAGGTCGCCAGCGGCAGCCCGAGCAGGGTGCCGAGCATCAGGCCGTTCATCGCGACGCCGATCGCCCGGCCGCGCCTGCGTTCGTCGACCAGCTGCCCGCACAGGGAAATCGCGATCCCGAAGAACGCTTGCGACGCGACGCCGCTGATGACGCGGGCGACCACCATCACCGAGTACGTCGTCGCGAGCGCGGCCAGCACGTTGCCGGCCAAGAACACCGCGAAGATGACCATCAGCGCGGCTTTCGGCCGGATGCGCAGCAACGCCATAGTCAGCACCGGGCCGCCGGCAGCCATCGCGACGGCGAACACGGTGATGAGGTAGCCGATCCGCGCGACGTCGACGCCGAGTCCGGCGGCGAGCTGCGGCATCAGCCCCGCGACGGCGAATTCGCTGGTGACCATGGCGAAAATGCCAGCGGCCAGCACGTACACCGCGGACGGCACTTTGGGCACTGCGGACATGGAGACCCTTTCCTGTAACGATCGGTTCAAAACCCGGCCAGCGTTGAGCCGGGAAGGACGGGGATGGTTGTTACGGACGAAGCGCCCGGGTGGCCGCCTCGACGATGTCAGCCAACCGGGCCAGCGGCGCGCCGCCTTGAGCGGAGATCCGCAGCCCGGCGACACTGGCGTTCACATACGCGGCCAAGCCCTCCGCGGGAACATCAGCGGTGACTTCGCCAGCCGCCTGACCTGCGCGCAAGAGATCAGTCAGCAGCCGCAGCCGGGCATCGGTGTCGCGGGCGACCTGCGCCAGGAATTCCGCGTTCTCCGTGTCGCCAGCCAGTTCGGCGACGGAATTGACCGCGAGACATCCGCTCGGCGCGCCAGAACTCGACCGCTCGGCTTCCTCGATGATCACCTTCGTCAGGTAGGCGTTGATCCGCGCTATCGCGTCGCCCTTCTTCGCGATCACCTCGGCGGTGGCCCGCGCGGTGGTCTCAAGATAGCGAGCTAGGCATTCCGCGAACAGCGCGCCCTTGCTGCCGAAGGTGTTGTACAGGCTGCTGCGGCCGAGACCGGTTGCCTGGCACAGCTCTTCGGCGCTGGTCGCGTGAAAGCCCCGCCGCCAGAACAGGTCAGTGGCGGCAGTGAGCACTTGCTCGCGATCGAAGGTGCGCGGTCGGGCCATGCGGGCAGCCTACGGCATTGTGTAACGAAGTGTCCATAACGGGGCTTCTAGCGGTTGCGGCGGGCGTACGCGGCCGGCGTCGTCCCAGTCCAGCGCTTGAACGCGTAGATGAAGCTCGACGCTTCGGCGTAGCCAAGGCGCAACGCGACGTCGTCCACGGACAGCACGCCGGTGTCGAGCATTTCCTCGGCAAGCGTCTGCCGCACTTCGTCCAGGAGCTGGCGGTAACCGGTGCCCGCCTCGGTCAGCCGACGCCGCAGCGTCCGCGTACTGAGGGTGAGCTGACGGGCGATCTCGTCCATCCCGGCGTCCGCGCCGCCGAGCCGCACCAGCCGTTCCCGCACCAGTTGCGGCACTCCCGATCGCGTACGGCGGCGGGCGACGAGGGCGTCGCACTGCGCGGCGCACAGCGCGACGGTTTGTTCGTTGGCCTGCGGCAACGGACGGTCGAGCAGTTCGGGGTCGAAGACCGCTTGATGCTCAGCCGCACCGAAAATCGGGGCGATGCCGAAAGCAGTCCGGTAGGCGTCCGGAAAGGACGACGACGGGAAGCGGAACTCCAGCCGTTCCAAGGAAATCTCCGGCAGCAAGTCCCGCATGACGGTGCAGATCGCCGACAGGTCGCGCAGCGCGAGGAACCGGGCGACGTCGTCGGGCACTCGCGAATCGTCCAGCACCAGGCGGAGTCCGGAAGCGTCCAGCTCGACGTGCGGAATGCAGAAAGTGAAGGACAGATCCAGGTAGCGCGACGCGAACACCATCGCGTCGCGCATCGTCGGGCTGCTGATGCAGGCGAAGCCGAAGATGCCGAACGTCGTCACGCGGTACTGGCAGCCGAGGCTGAGCGCGACGTCGTCGCCTGAACCGACCGTCGACAGCAACGCGCGCACGACGGCCAGCTCCTGCCGCGCGTCGAGCTGCCGGTCCGGCGCGCGCAATTCCTCGACCCGCACTCCGGGCAGCGAGACGCCGTGTTCCTCGGCGAAGCGGTGCATGAGCAGAACACTCGCGGTGCCGCGCGGGTAGTCCCAGTCGCGGATGGCGGGTGCGGCTAGCTCGGCCATGGCCGGAATTATGGATCAACTACCGGCCCGCGTGCCGTTCGAGGGCCAAAACTGTCCGGGTTGCTGGTTAAGCTCCCGCCGTGCACCTTTCCCACCGCGCCCTCAACCGCGCGACCCTCGACCGGCAGCTGCTCCTGAAGCCCGCCAAGATGCCGGTTCTCGACGCCGTCACGCATCTCGCCGGGCTCCAGGCGCAAGCCCCGTTCCCGCCGTATTACGCGCTGTGGTGCCGGTTGCCGGGTTTCCAGCCGGAGGATCTCGCGAGCCTGCTGCTCGACCGGAGCGTCGTGCGGATGGTGCTGATGCGCGGCACGGTGCACCTCGTCCCCGCCGCGGACGCGCTCGCTTGGCGGCCCCTGGTGCAGATCGTCATGGACCGCGCGCTGACGGCGGCCAACCAGCACCGGGAACCGCTGGCGAAACTCGACCACGACGCGGTGGCGAAGACGACCGGAGAACTGCTGCGCGAACGGCCGTATTCGAGCGATCAGCTCGGCAAAGCACTGGCCGAGCACTATCCAGAGGCCCCGGCCGCATCGCTGATGTTCCTGGTCCGCAACCTCCTGCCGCTCGTGCAGATCCCGCCGCGCGGTGTGTGGGGCAAGGCCGGGCAGCCGACGTACCAGGTCGCGGACCACTGGCTCGACGGTGTCAACCCGCCCGAACCGTCCGCGGCCGAACTGGTCCGCCGCTATCTGGCCGCGTTCGGTCCCGCGACGGTGGCCGACGTACAGGCGTGGGCTGGCGTCACGAAGCTCGGCGAGGTGGTCGAGAAGATGGACCTGCGCACCTACCTCGATCCCGAAGGCCGCACGCTGTACGACCTGCCGGACGCCACGCTGCCCGACGAGGACACGCCCGCCCCGCCCCGGCTGCTGGGCCCGTTCGACCAGACGCTGCTGTCCTACGCCGACCGCACGCGAATGATCAGCGACGAGTACCGCAAACGCGTGATCACGATCAACGGCCTGGTCAAAGGCACCCTGCTGGTCGACGGCCGGGTCCGCGGGAGCTGGGAAACCACGACCACCCGGGGGTCGGCGACGCTTGTCCTCACGCCGTTCGAACGGCTGGCGAAACGCGACGCCGCCGCGTTGGAGAGCGCCGGGCGGAAGCTGCTCGCGTGGGCCGAACCCGGCAAGACGCACGAGGTCCGGCTTCTGAGCGAGTAGTCGCGCCCGCTGGCCGGAATTCTCGATCGGGTGGCCGTTCGTGCCTTCCGCACCGGCGGCCGCCTGCGTAACTTCGGGCTATGGACGACACCCCGTCGGTGCTGGTAGTGGGCACCGGATTCGGCGGAATCGGCGCCGCGATCGAGCTGAAGCGCGCCGGGTTCCCGAACGTCACGATCCTGGAGCGGGCGGCCGAACCGGGCGGCGTGTGGCGCGAGAACACCTATCCCGGCGCGGCCTGCGACATCCCGTCCCCGCTGTACTCGTTCTCCTTCGAGCCCAATCCGGACTGGCCGAAGCGGTACGCGATGCAGCCGGACATCCACGCCTACCTCAAGCGCGTGATCGCGAAGTACGGCATCGAACCGCACATCCGCTACGGCCGCGAAGTCACGTCCGCGACCTACCACGACGGCCGCTGGCGGATTGAGACCGCGCAAGGCGAAACGTTCGAGGCAGACGTCTTCGTGCCTGCCGTCGGCCAGCTCTCCCGGCCGGCTTGGCCGTCGATCCCCGGCCGCGAGACCTTCGACGGCGCGGCGTTCCACTCCGCTGAGTGGAACCACGAAATCCCGTTGGCGGGCAAGCGGATCGCGGTGATCGGCACCGGGGCGAGCGCGATCCAGTTCGTGCCGGAGATCCGCAAGGAAGCCGCGCACGTCACCGTCTTCCAGCGCACGCCGCCGTACATCATGGCCAAGAACGACGGCCGGTACGCCGCCTGGCAGAAGCGGCTTTTCCGCCGCCTGCCGAAGACACAGCTGTTCGGCCGCGCCCGGATCTTCCTGCTCGCCGAGTACGCGACCTACGGCATGACGCGGTATCCGTTGCTGACCAAGATCTTCGAACTGCGCACCGCGCAGCTGCGCCGCCGCCATCTCAAGGACCCCGCGCTGCGTCGCAAGGTCAAACCGGACTATCCGTTGGGCTGCAAGCGGATCTTGTTCACCAACGACTATCTGCCCGCGCTCGCGCAGCCGAACATCTCCGTCGAAACCTCTTCGATCACGGAAATCACCCCGCGCGGCGTACGCACGGCGGACGGCGTGGAGCACGAGGCGGACGTGCTGATCTACGGCACCGGTTTCAAGGCGACGGAATTCCTCGGCCCGATGAAGGTGTTCGGCCGCGACGGCCGGTCGCTGGCCGACGCGTGGCGCGGCGGCGCGCGGGCGTACCTCGGCCTGACGGTGCCGGGATTCCCGAACATGTTCTGCGTCTACGGCCCCAACACCAACCTCGGGGCCGGTTCGATCATCTACATGATCGAGCGGCAAGCGCGCTACCTCCGCCAGGCCGTCGAGCACCTGGCCCGGCCGGACGTGGCGTCGCTGGAGGTGCGGGCCGAGGTCGAGGACCGCTACGACCGCGAGGTGCAAGCGCGGCTCTCGCACAGCGTCTGGAGCGGGTGCACGAGCTGGTACCGGCAGGAAAACGGCCGGGTGAGCACCAACTGGCCCGGGCTGGTCACCGAATACGACCGCCGGACCAGGGCACTCGACCCGGCCGACTACCTGGTGCGCTCGTGAGTGTTTATGCCGGTTAGGGCGCACCGCGTTCCGGCTGCCTGCGGGCTCAGGCGCCCCAATGCCACATTGGGTGCGTTGGACGCACCCAACGCCACATTCGGTGCGTCACATGCACCCAATGCCACATTGGGGCGCGCTATCGCCTCGCGACGCGAACACGCGGGAGGGTCCCGCCTCATGAGTGGCGATGCCGGTTAGAACCGGCATGAACACTCACGAGCCCCAGCTCAAGGCAGGTTCTTCAGCCCCGCGCTGACCGTGTTCGCGAACCCGTAGCCGTTGGACGCGTCCCAGTTGATGGACCAGGTCATCGCGCCGCGGAACTCCGGATACGTCGCCGGCGGCTTGAACGAAGCGCAGCCGGTGCCCTTGGCCATGCAGTTCATCGCCGACACCACGTTCGACGGCGACTGGTACCCGCCGCCAGCCGCCGAGCCCGAGGACGGCAGCCCGAACGCGACCTGGTCGGCCCGCAGGCCGCCCTGCAGCTGGATGCACGAGAGCGCGGTGAGGAAGTCGACCGTGCCCTGGGAGTAGACGTTCCCGTTGCAGCCGTTCATCGCGCCCGAGTTGTAGTACTGCATGTTGACGACGGTGAGGATGTCCTTGACCTTCAGCGCCAGCTGGAAGTAGCCGCCCTGGGTGGACTGCATGTCGATCGTCTGCGGCGCCATGGTGATCACCGAACCGCCGCCGTCGTGGATGCTGCGCAGCGCCTGGCCCATGTAGGTGGCGTTGATGCCGTTCTCCAGGTCGATGTCGACGCCGTCGAAGCCGTAGGTGGAGATCAGCTGTTTCACCGAGCTGGCGAAGTTGTTCGCCGACTGGCTGTCGCCGACGCTGATCGTGCCCTTCTCGCCGCCGACCGAGATGATCACCTTCTGGCCGCGCGCCTGCACGGTCTTGACGTCCGCGCGGAACTGCGCGTCGGTGTAGCCGCCGAGCTTCGACGACAGGGCCGGGTCGAGCGTGAAGCTCACCGCGCCGGGCGTGGTGGTGGCGTCGGCGAAGGCGATCGCGATGACGTTGTACGTCGTGGGCACGTCCGCGAGCTTGAGCGTCTTCGCGCCGTTGTCGAAGTTCTGCCAGTAGCCGGTGAGGATGTGCTTCGGCAGGTCGCCGTTGTGCGGCGGCGTGCTGGTCGTGGTGGTCGTCGGCGGCGTGGTCGGGGTCGTCGGCGTGGTGGGGTTCGTCGGGGTGGTGGGGTTCGTCGGGGTGGTTGACGTCGTGGGCGGGGTGCCCGGGCCGTCGAGGTTGACGTCGTCGGCGAGGTAGGCCGGCTGGCCGTACCAGCCGTGCAGGTACACCGTGAGGCTCGTGGACGAGCCGGTGGTGAAGCTCAGGCTGAGCTGCTGCCAGCCGGTCGCGCTGGGCGTCCAGGTGTTCTGCACGGCGGAGCCGGAGACGCCGAGGTAGACGTAGCTGCCCTGGACCCACGCGGACAGCTTGTACGCGGTGTTGGGCTGCACAGTGACCTGCTGGGAGCACTGCCCGGTGTCGGAAGCCGACGGCGCGGCGCTCAGCGAATGACTGCCGTCGTGTGCCTGGGTCGAGACGACCGACGAGGTGCCGGTGCAGGTCCAGCCGGAGAGCGAGCCGCTCTCGAAGCCGGGATTGGCGAGGATGTTCGCGGCCGACGCGCTGCCGGTGCCGAGCGCGAGCGTGACGCCGAGCGCGAGCGCGACCGAGGCCAGCAGGGACACCAGGGCAGGCAGCCGCCGGGGGGACGGGTGTGGGGACACGGGCAGACCTCCGCATGGGCAGTGAGCCAGATCACCTCAAAATGGACTAGACCAATACGGATGTCAAGGAACTTCCGGAGGTGCTTCGGCGGGCCATCCGCAGCGGGCCGGGCGGGCAGCGGCACAATGCAGGCTCGGAGCAACCCGAGACGAAGCAGGAGCCTGGTTTTGAGCGTGCAGTCGGTCGAGCAGCGGATCGCCGAAGAGCTGGGGGTGCGCGAAGGGCAGGTCAAGGCCGCCGTGACCCTCCTCGACGAGGGGTCCACGGTGCCGTTCATCGCCCGGTACCGCAAGGAAGTCACCGGAGAGCTGGACGACGCGCAGCTGCGCACGCTCGAGGAGCGGCTGCGCTATCTGCGCGAGCTGGACGAGCGCCGCGCCGCGGTGCTGGAGTCCATCCGGAGCCAGGGCAAGCTGGACGAGGCGCTCGAGGCGCAGATCCTCGCCGCGGACACGAAGTCGCGGTTGGAGGACATCTACCTGCCGTACAAGCCGAAGCGGCGGACGAAGGCGCAGATCGCCCGCGAAGCCGGTCTGGAGCCGCTGGCCGACGGCCTGCTGAACGACCCGTCGACCGACCCGCAGGCGGCCGCCGCGGTGTTCGTCGACGCGGACAAGGGCGTCGCGGACACGCAGGCCGCCCTCGACGGCGCGCGCGCCATCCTGGTCGAGCGCTTCGCCGAGGACGCCGACCTGATCGGCGAGCTGCGCGAGAAGATGTGGACCGAGGGCCACCTCTCGTCGAAGGTCCGCGCGGGCAAGGAGACCGACGGGGCCAAGTTCTCCGACTACTTCGACTTCTCCGAGCCCTACACCAAGCTCCCCTCGCACCGGATCCTCGCGATGCTCCGCGGCGAGAAGGAAGAGATCCTCGACCTCACGATGGAGCCTTCCGAGCCGGTCGCCGAGGACGCCCCGCCGCGCGTCGGCCCGACCGAGTACGAGCAGCGCATCGCCGCCCGGTTCGGGATCAGCCAGCAGGACCGCCCCGCGGACAAGTGGCTCGGCGACACCGTGCGCTGGGCGTGGCGCACGAAGATCCTCCTGCACCTGGGCATCGACCTGCGGATGCGGCTGCGCCAGTCGGCCGAGGACGACGCCGTGCGCGTGTTCGCGGCCAACCTGCGCGACCTGCTGCTGGCCGCCCCGGCGGGCACCCGCGCGACGATGGGCCTCGACCCCGGCTTCCGCACCGGCGTGAAGGTGGCCGTGGTCGACGCGACCGGCAAGGTCGTCGACACCCACGTGATCTACCCGCACCAGCCGGCGAACAAATGGGACCAGTCGATCGCCGAGCTGGCGGTGCTGGCCAAGAAGCACAACGTCGACCTGATCTCGATCGGCAACGGCACCGCCTCGCGCGAGACCGACAAACTGGCCATCGAGCTGATCAAGAAGCACCCGGAGCTGAAGCTCACCAAGGCCGTCGTGTCCGAGGCGGGCGCTTCGGTGTACTCGGCGTCGGCGTTCGCTTCGCAGGAACTGCCGGGCATGGACGTCTCGCTGCGCGGCGCGGTCTCGATCGCGCGGCGGCTGCAGGACCCGCTGGCCGAGCTGGTGAAGATCGACCCGAAGTCGATCGGCGTCGGCCAGTACCAGCACGACCTGTCCGAGGTGTCGCTGTCGCGTTCGCTGGACGCGGTGGTCGAGGACTGCGTGAACGCGGTCGGCGTGGACGTGAACACCGCGTCCGCCCCGCTGCTGACGCGGGTTTCGGGCATCACGACGTCGCTCGCGGAGAACATCGTGGCGCACCGCGACTCCAACGGCCCGTTCCGCACCCGCACCGCGCTCAAGGAGGTCGCGCGGCTCGGCCCGAAGGCGTTCGAGCAGTGCGCGGGCTTCCTCCGCATCCCGGACGGCGACGACCCGCTCGACGCGTCCTCGGTGCACCCGGAGGCCTACCCGGTCGTGCGGCGGATCCTCGACCGCACCGGCACCGGCATCCGCGAGCTGATCGGCAACGCCCGCACCCTGCAGGCGCTGAAGCCCACCGAGTTCGTCGACGACACCTTCGGGCTCCCGACGGTCACCGACATCCTGTCCGAGCTGGAGAAACCGGGCCGCGACCCGCGTCCGGCGTTCAAGACCGCGACCTTCGCCGAGGGCGTCGAGAAGATCGGCGACCTCAAGCCGGGCATGCGCCTGGAAGGCGTCGTGACGAACGTGGCGGCGTTCGGCGCGTTCATCGACGTCGGTGTGCACCAGGACGGCCTCGCGCACGTTTCGGCGCTGTCGAAGAACTTCGTGAAGGACCCGCGCGACGTCGTGAAGCCGGGCGACATCGTGAAGGTGAAGGTGCTGGAGGTCGACGTGCCGCGCAAGCGGATCTCGCTGACGCTGCGGCTGGACGACGAGCCGGGCGCGGGCAACAACCGCGGCGGCGGCCGGGATCGCGGCCAGGGCGGCGGCGGTCAGGGTGGCGGCGGCCAGCGCCGGAACCAGCCGCAGCAGCGCGGTGGCGGCGGAGGCCGGGACCGTCGTGACTCCGGAGGCGGCGGCGCGATGGCCGACGCTCTCCGGCGGGCCGGATTCGGCAAGTAAGGCAACGAAAAACGGCCTCCCGAGCAGTTCGGGAGGCCGTTTTTCGTTGGTGTCAGGGGTTCATCTCGTAAGCGCCGGAAAGATCCCGCACGATCGCCCACACGCGATCGAACCGCTCGGCGTCCACCACCGGCTTCCGCAGCCCGGCCAGTGCCAGCTCCTGCTGCTTCTCCGTGGAACTCGGCTTCCCGTGCAGCTCGACCGCCGCGACGCTGAAGTCCTGCACCAGCACAGCGAACAGCTGGTCTAGCACATCGTCTGACACGCCGGTCAGCTCAGCCTGCTCCAGGATCAGCTGGCCGTACACGACGAGGGTGAACAGTTCGGTCAGCGCGAGCCCGAAGTCCAGGTCCTTCTGCTGTGCCTCGTCCGGCGTCGCTTCGGAAAGCAACCGCACCAGGACGTTGGCCTGTTCGGTGAAGCGGGCGACGTTCGGCAGGTGCTTCGCGTTCTCGTACGCCGGTTTCCAGTCGTGGAACCGGATCTTCGACAGTCCGCGCGCCGGGCCTTGGCGGAACAGGAAATCGTCGTCGGAGGCGTCGTCGCGGGTCGGCACCGCCGGGTACTCCTGCGGCGAGAACAGGTACGCGGGCATGAACTTCGCGATCAGCGCGAGGTTCACCGCGACCGTGCCCTCCAGCTTGGGCAGGCCGTCGATGTCGTTCTTGGCCATCGCGAGGTAGGTGTCGGCCTCGAAACCCTTGGCCGCCACGACATCCGCGACCAGCCCGATCACCTTCTGCGCCTCGGTGGTGACCTTCATCTTGGTGATCGGGTTGTACAGCAGGTAGCGGCGGTCCTGCTGGTTCGCCGAGCGGAAGTAGTCGATCGCGCGGTCGGAGAAGAGCTTCATCCCGGTCAGCCGCGCGTAGGCCTCGACGAATTCGCGGCGCACGTGCGGGAAATCGGTGACCGGGTTGCCGTACAGGATCCGGTTGTGCGCGTGCGTGATCGCCTCGTACAGCGAATGCGTCGCCATCCCGATGCCGCCGAAGCACAGGTTGAACTTGCCGATGTTGACCGTGTTCAGCGCGGCGCTGAAGGCTTCCGGTCCGGTGTGGAGGATGTCCTCGGCACGCACCGGGTAGTCCTCGAGCCGGAACTCCGCGACGTACATCTGCGACGGCACGATGTTCTTCACGACGTGGTAGTTCGGGTGCTCGGAATCGGCGTAGAAGAACACGTACTGCTCGGGTCCTTCGACGCCGTCGATCCGGCCGAACACCGAAACCGTGCGCGCGCAGTTCCCGTTGCCGATGTAGTACTTCGACCCGTTGGCGCGGTAGCCGCCCTCGCCGTCCGGGGTGAGCACGAGGTCGGACGAGTAGATGTCCGCGCCGTGCTCCTTTTCGGACAGTCCGAACGCGCCGACGCCGCCCTCGGCCAAAGCTTCCGCGGCACGCTTGCGAGCGGCCGCGTTTCCGCTCTGCCACACCGGTCCGAGGCCGAGAACGGTGACCTGGAACGGGTACCAGTAGTTGAGGCCGTAGAAGCCGAGGATTTCCGCCAGCGCGGCGATCCGGCTGGTGTCCCAGCGCTTCTCGGGATCCCCGGCCGAATCGGCGGCCGGGGTGAGGAACGTGGCGAACAGACCTTCCTTGCCCGCGAAGTCCAGGAAGTCGGCGTAGAACTCGCGGTCGTGATACGCCTCCGCGAGACGGCGTTTGCCGCGCGACTCGAACCAGTCGATCGTCGCCCGCAGCAGCCGCTGGGTCTCCGGGTCGAACTTCCGGGCGTCGTAATCCCGCGGGTTCAGCAGCGCTGTCGCCGTTTCGCTCATCGCATCTCCAGGTCAGCCGATATTACCGCTCGGTAACCTTAGCGCGGTGCGGCCGCCGGACTCCACCGCGTCCACCCGGCCGTGGCTGTCGCGCCGGAAACGCGCGCTCGGCCTGCGCGTGTCGGAGGCGCGGGCGAGCACGTCCTCGTCGACGAAGGCGACCTCGAACGGCGGAGCCGAGAGGACGTCCGGCTCATCGGTGTCGAGGATCATCTGCGCCCAGAGCGAGCCGTCACGCTCGGTGAACTCAAAGATCAGCGAGCCGGTCCGATACCGTCCAGGGCAGTCGCCCGGGTCGATCGCCCGGGTCGGACGACCGTCCAGTTTCGGCAGGTCAGCGACATTCTCCAGGCACCAGTCGACGACCCGCGGGCCGAGCGCCCCGCCGCCAGCACTGTTGGTGAGCACGGTGACCGCGAGGTTCTCGCTCGGCACCATGACGAACTCCGACAGCTGCAGGTTGCTGACGTTCCCGCCGTGCCGCACCAGCTGGCTGTCGCCGTGACGCAGCCGCAGCCAGGACAGCCCGACCTCGTCGAACGGCAACGCGCCCTTGCGCTGCGCGGCGTGCATCAGGCGGCGGGTCTCGTCGCTCAGCACGTCCGCCCCGGTCAGCTGGAAGCGAGCCCATTTCAGCTGGTCACGGGCGGTTGACCAGAGTCCGCCTGCCGGAGCGTCCGCCCGGGCGAGGCCGATGGTGTGCGCGACCGCCGGGCCGTCCTCGCGCAGCGCGTGCCCGACCGCGTGCCGTCGGGTCAGCACCTCCCACGGCTGGAAGTACGAGTCGGTCATGCCGAGCGGTTCCAGCAGCCGGGTGCGGACCAGGTCCTCGTAGGTGCCGCCGGACACCGCCTCGGCGACGCGGCCGGCCAGCAGGAATCCGGCGTTGCAGTAGGAGAAGACTTCGCCGACCGGGAACACCTGCGGCAGTTCGTCGAACCGCTGGACCGCGCGGGCGAGGGCGTCGTCGCCCCAGCCGGTGTCGACCTCGATGTCGCCGAGGAAGCCGGGCGAGTGCGTGAGGAGGTGGCGCAGCGTCACGGTCTCGCGCGCGAGAGGGTCGGACAGCCGCAGCTCCGGCAGGTACTCGGCCACCGGGCGGTCCAGGTCGAGCACGCCGTCCTCGACCAGCACGAGCACCGCGGCCGCGGCGAACGTCTTGCTGGTGGACCCGATCATGAACAGCGTGTCGTCGTCCACCGGCGTCCCGGTGTCCACACTGGACACTCCGGCGGTCAGCAGGGTTTCCTTGCCCTCGTGGAGAATTCCGACCGAGACGCCGGGAACCGCCGCCTCGCTCGCCCATTCGCCCAGCAATCCCCGTAGTTCGTCTGCGCTCATGCGGCCAGCCTCGCACCGGGCGGCGCACCGGCGATGGTGGAAACGAACGAACCTCGCGCGCCCGCTTCGTCGGTTCGCGCGTGGCGGCCTGCGGGCGATATCACGTAGCCCGCCGGATCTTGGGGCGGTATAGTCACGGATGCGGTCCGCTCAGTTCTGCCTCGGACCGCGTTTCACTGTTGTCGACGACCACGCGCCGCAGCCACCCGAGGCCGCGCCGGGCAGGACAACCGCGCTACGTACGGAGATACGGGGACGCTTTCGCGTCCGCACCAATCATGACGACTTTCACTGAACTCGGCCTGCCCAAGACTCTTGTCGACGCACTCGCCGGACAGGGCGTCACCGAGCCCTTCCCGATCCAGGCCGCCACGCTCCCGCACACGCTCGCGGGCCGCGACGTGCTCGGCCGCGGCCGCACCGGCTCCGGCAAGACCTACGGCTTCGTGCTGCCCGTGCTGGCCCGGCTGTCCGCCGGTCCGACGCGGCGGCGCCCCGGCCGGCCGCGGGCGCTGATCCTCGCCCCGACGCGCGAGCTGGCCACCCAGATCGAGGCCGCGATCGTGCCGCTGGCGCGCCCGCTGGGCCTCAAGGCCACCACCATCTTCGGCGGCGTGAGCGCGAACCCGCAGATCACCCGCCTGCGCGACGGCGTCGACATCGTCGTCGCCTGCCCCGGCCGGCTCGCCGACCACATGCGCTCCGGCGAGGCGAAGCTGGACAAAATCGAGATCACGGTGCTCGACGAGGCCGACCACATGGCCGACCTCGGCTTCCTGCCCGAGGTCCGCCGCATCATGGCGGCGACCCCCGAGCGCGGCCAGCGCCTGCTGTTCTCCGCGACGCTCGACAACGGCATCGACGTGCTGGCCAAGCGGTTCATGAACGACCCGGTCCTGCACAGCGTCGACTCGGCGCAGTCCCCGGTCTCGACGATGACGCACCACGTGCTGCATCTGGAGGAAACGCACCGGCTGCCGGTGCTGGTCGACCTGACCGCGGCTCCCGGCCGCACCCTGGTCTTCACCCGCACGAAGCACCGCGCGAAGGCCCTCACGCGCAAACTCGTCGCGAGCGGCGTGCCTGCGGTCGAACTGCACGGCAACCTCGGCCAGAACGCGCGCACGCGCAATCTGGAGGCGTTCTCCTCCGGCACCGCGAAAACCCTGGTGGCCACCGACATCGCCGCCCGGGGCATCCACGTGGACGACGTCACGCTGGTGATCCACGCCGACCCGCCGGTCGAGCACAAGGCGTACCTGCACCGTTCCGGCCGCACCGCCCGTGCGGGCGCGTCCGGCACCGTGGTGACCCTGATGACCGACGAGCAGGTCTCGGACGTCCGCGCGCTGACCCGCAAGGCGGGGATTTCCCCGACCACGACGCGGATCTCTCCCTCGCACCCGCTGCTGGCCGAACTGGCCCCCGGGGACCGTTCGTTCACCGCGTCGCCGCGTCGACCGGTGGTGGACAACCGCCCGAAGACGGTGACCGCTTCCGGCTCCGCGCCGGGTACCGGCCGGCGTCGGGGCACGCCCTCGGAGAACCGGGGCGGGCTCGGTGCCCGGACTGGTTCGCAGTCCCGGCGTTCCGGCGGAGGCCGGGGCGGGCCGCGGCAGGGCACGGAACCCCGCGCCGCTCGCGCCGGGTCGGCTTCTTCTTCGGACCGGCAGCCGGGCCAGGCCCGCCGGGAGGACCAGCGTCGCGGCGCGAGCGGCGGCGGTCGCCGTGGCGCAGAGGCCGCCGGCGCTGGTCGCCGGGCTTCCGGCGGCGCGGACCGTCGCGGATCCGGCCAGCCGCGCAGCCGCCGGAACGGTTCCGGCGGGCGTCGGCAGCAGGACTCCTGAACCGCTAGCGGTGTCGTGAGTGTTTTTGCCGATTCTCACCGGCAAAAACACTCACGACCCCAGCTCCCGCTCACCGGCGCCTCCACGTAATACCGCTCCCCCGCGCCCGATAGCCCAGCTGTGACTACTCCCCCTCGCCTCAGGCTGGCCGTCGCCGCGTCGACCACCATCGCGGCCGGGCTGTTGCTCGTCCCGTCCGCGAACGCCATCAGCGGCGGAACTCCTGTCCCCGACAAGGCTTTCGACTTCGTCGTGCGCGTCGCCGCCGACGGACACGGCTGCAGCGGCGTTCTCCTCGGACCGCAGTGGATCGTCACCGCGAGCGGTTGCGTACCAGCCGGTTCCGGCACCCCGGCCAGTCCGGTCACCGTCACGGCGGGCGGCACCACCGCGAAGGTCGCCGCCCTGATTCCACGGCCGGACCGGGATTTGGTGCTGGCCAAGCTCGCCACCCCGATCACCGACGTCACCCCGATCGCGCTAGGCCGGACCGCGCCAGCAGCAGGTGAAACGCTCACTGTCGCCGGGTTCGGCCGCACATCCGACACCTGGGTTCCGGACAAGGCCACCACCTCGCCCTTCACCACCGCGTCGGTCGCCGCCACCACCTTCAATCTCACCAACGCCAACGGGCACGACACCTGCCTCGGCGACGCGGGCGGTCCCGCGCTCCGTACCACGGCGAACAACACTCCCGAACTCGTCGGGATCAACTCGCGGTCGTGGCAGCACGGCTGCCTCGCGGTCGCCGAAACCCGCCAGGGCAGCGTCGAAACCCGCACCGACGACCTCGTCGACTGGATCCGCGCGCAGGCGCCCGAGCTGGCGATCCAGTGCCAGGCAACGGTTCCGCTCTTCGCCGTCACCAGCGACCTGCAGCTCTACAGCCACCCGAACCCGGCCGACGGCGGACCGATGGCTCCTCAGCAGTCCACGATCGGCACCGGCGGCTGGAACGGCTACATCCGTCTCCTCGCCGGACCGGACGGCCTGGTGTACGGCATCCGCGCGGACGGCGACGTCTACCGCTACCAGTGGAACGGCACCGACTGGACAGCCGACTCGCGCACCGTCGTCGCCACCGGCTGGACCGGATTCGACGACCCGGCCAACCACAACCGCATCACGATCGACAGCCGCGGCGACATCTACGTCGTCAACCCGGACGGCTCGCTCTCCCGCCGCCGCTACGACACCACAGCCAAGACCTGGACGACCGAAACCCTCGGCACCGGCTGGAATTCCTACAACCTCATCACCGGCGGCGGCGACGGCGTGCTCTACGCCCGCAGCACCGACGGCTTCCTCTACCGCTACGCCTGGGACGAGGCCGGGCACAAGTGGGCGCAGGAGAAGAAACTCGTCGGCAACGGCGGCTGGAACGCGTTCACCCGCATCGCCTCCGCGGGCGCGGACGTCCTCTACACCGTCACCGACAAGGGCGAACTGCGCTGGTACCGCTACCTGCCCTACAGCGACACCTGGGCCCCCGGCCCGACGGTGATCGGCGACGGCGGCTGGCAGCAGTTCTCCGACGTCGAGGCGCAGCGCGATTCGTGCGCCTTGGTTCGCTAGGAACCGGATCGCCGTGCCGGAATTCCCTGTGCGGCACGGCGATCCTTCCTTAGACTGGCGCGCGATCCGGGTGCGCCACGGCGATCAGCTGACCAAGAACAGCAAAAACGGCCCCACCCCAAGGAAAAGCAACACCGCCGCGTTCGTCTTCCGGTACTCCAGCAGCAGTGCCACGAACTCCCGCAGGAACGCACTAGGCACGAAGTACGACGCCGTCTTCGCCCCGATCACGTTGAGCCGCAACCCCAGCTGCCGCGCCAAGACCGCCGTGCGGAACACGTGGTAATTGTTCGTCACCGCCAAAATCGGACCGGAAAACCCGCGCTGCTCAAGCAAAGCGACACTGAACCGCAGGTTCTCGCCAGTCGTGGTAGCGCGGTCCTCCAGCACGATCTGGTCCGACGGAACACCAGCCGCGACCAGATACCGCGCCATCGCGTCCGCCTCCGACGTCAGCTCGTCCGCGCCCTGTCCGCCGGACACCACCAGCAGCGCTCCCGGCGACCGCTCCCGCACCTGCATCGCGCGGTCCAGCCGGCTGGCCAGCAGCGGCGGCACCCGGTCGCCCAGCAGCCCCGAGCCGAGGACGACCACCGCTCCGGCCCGAGCGCGGCGGGTGACCCGGCTGTAGAGGATCGAGTACAGCAGCAGAGCCGTGAACAGGAACGCCAGATAACCGGTCACGAACAGCACCGCCATCGCGGCCACCCGCAGCAACGGCTGATCGTCGAACACGAGTGAACTCACCGCGAGGGCGTACACGGCGAGCAAACCCAGCCCGGCCAGGAACGACAGCAGGTTCGCCAGCCGCCGTCCTTCCCGCCGCAGCATCACGACACCGTTCGCGATCAGCGCCCACGGCAGTGCCAGCCCGGCAAGGCCGCCGATGATCATCACCGTCGCGATGATCGCGATCTGGGCCCATTCGACGTGGTTGACCAACGACAGCAGCCACAGCCCGGTGAACCAGAGCGCGACCAGGAACCACACCGCGTTGCCGACCCGCCGCGGTTCGCGCGCGAACCGTACGACGAACACGAGCACGGAAGCGATCGCGAACAGCCCGGATGTCATGGTCGGCATTCTGTCTTCCGCGTCCGGGCGGCGTGCGGGCAGGTACTCAGAGTGACGCCGTCAGGCCCCGCGCCCGCAGCACCGACCGCTCCAGCGGGCGGAACACGATCAGCTCGATCGCCACCCCGACGAACAAAATCAGGAAAATCGCCGCGATCACCTTGGGCATCGAGTTGTACGACGATCCGTCGTTCAAATACGTCCCCAGCCCGACGCCGAGGCTCGGCGAGCGCGCGATCAGTTCCGCGGCCATCAGCGAACGCCACGAGAACGCCCAGCCCTGTTTCAGCCCGGCGAGGAATCCGGGCAGCGCGGCGGGCAGCAGGATGTGCCGGGCCGCGGCGAACCGTCCGGCTCCCATCACCTTGCCGACGCGCGGCAGGATCGGCGGGATCTGGTCGATGCCCGACACCAGGCCGTTCGCGATCGACGGGACCGAGCCGAGCAGCACGACGAAGTAGATCGCCGCGTCGTTGATGCCGAACCAGATCACCGCGGCGGGCACCCACGCCACCGACGGCAGGCTCTGCAGCCCGCTCAGCAGCGGGCCGATCGCCGCGCGCACCACGCGGACCTTCGCCACCAGGATGCCCAGCGGCGTGCCGATCACGACCCCGGCGGCGAAGCCGAGCGCGGCACGGTGCACGGAGGTCCAGATGAAGCCGAACACCGAGCCGTCGGTGACCGTGCTCCAGAACTCGGCCCAGACGTCCAGCGGCGCGGGCAGAGACGTCTCTGGCCAGAACGCGGCGGCCCACAGGATCTGCCAGATGACCACCAGCAGCACGAGCGCGCCGAGCGGCGGCAGGAATCCGCGCACGAACCGGCGGCGCAGCGACGCGGGCCGCGCGCCGGTAGGGGTGTCGAGCCGGTCCAGGCCGGCGCCGACGGCTTCGTCGAGGTCGGGGGCCGCCTGGTCAGGCTGCGGCATGGGTGCTGATCACCTTTCGCAGATCGGCCGTGATCTCCTCGGCCAGCAGTTCGGCGTCGGCGGACGGCACGTCGTGCCATTCGCGAACGACCCGGCCCGGACGCGACGACAGCAGGACCACTCGCTGTCCAAGCCGGACCGCCTCGCGCACGTCGTGCGTCACGAACAGCACGGAAGTACCGGTGCTGCGCCACACCCGCAGCAGTTCGCCCTGCAGCACGTCGCGGGTGATCGCGTCGAGCGCCGCGAACGGTTCGTCCATGAGCAGCAGCGCGTTGCCGTCGTCGCCGCCGACGCGGTGGGTCGCGGCCAGCGCGCGGGCCAGCGCGACTCGCTGCCGCATCCCGCCGGACAGCTCGTGCGGACGCTTGCGTGCCGCGTCGCTCAATCGCACCAGCTCCAGCAGTTCAGCAGCCTTTTCGCGCCGCTCGGAACGGCCGAATCCGGCGAGCCGCAGCGGCAGTTCCACGTTCCGGGACGCGGTCAGCCACGGCATCAGCGCGGCCTCCTGGAACATCACCGCAGGCCGCGAAGTGGTGAGAGTGATCTCGCCCGCGGACGGCTGGTCGAGGCCGGCGACGAGGTTCAGCAGCGTGCTCTTGCCGCAGCCGGACGCGCCGAGCAGGCAGACGAACTCGCCCGGTTCGACGGTGAGGTCGACCCCGTCGAGCGCGGTCACCGCGTTGCCGGCGGAGCCGAAAACCTTGCCGACGCGGTCGAGGTGCACGGCGGCGGTCATTGGTCGCGCCAGGGTGGTGGTCATCGCGGATCGCCTTCCGGTCGGGACGTCACTTGGCCAGTTCGGGCGCGTTGACGGCGGGCAGCTGCTGTGCCTGGAGGACCTCGTTGAGCGGGCCGAAGTCGGCGAACCCCTTGAGGTCCACCACCTTGTCGACCACGCCCGCGGTCACCGAGTCCTTCGCCAGCTGCGGGAACTGCGCGGGCACCGGGTCGGTGGTCAGTTCGATGTTCGCGAAGGCGCGGTCGAGCACGGCCGGGCTGAGCGAGCTGCCGGACAGCTCCTTGAGCGCGCCGTTGACCGCGGTCTTGGCCTCGGCCGGGTTCTTCTTCGCCCAGTCGATCGCCTGCAACTCGCCCTTCAGCAGCGCACGCACGGTGTCCGGGTGCTGCTTCAGGAACTCGCTGCGCACGATCGCCACAGTTGTCGGGAACCGGCCTTCCGGCCACAGCGACTTCTCGTCGACCAGCACCTTCGCGCCCGCGTCGGTCACCAGCCGCGACGACCACGGCTCGGGCAGCCAGCCGCCGTCGACCTCGCCCTTGCGGAACGCGTCGAGCGTCTTCGGGTTGTCCAAGTTGGTCACGTTGACCTGGCCGGTCAGGTGCTTCTCGGCGAGGAACTTCTTGAGCGCGACGTCCTGGGTGTTGGCCAGCTGCGGCGTCGCGATCGTCTTGCCCTTCAGCTGGTCGACCGAGGTGATCCCGGGCTTCACCACCAGCTGCGCACCGCCGGTGACCGCGCCGGACACGAGCTGGATCGCGCCCTTGGACTTGGTGAAGGCGTTGATCGCCGGTCCGGAGCCGATGAACGCGACGTCCAGCGAACCGCCGAGCAGGGCGTTCACTTCGGACGGACCGGCGTTGAACGTCTGGGTGGTGAGTTTGGTGCTGCCGAGGTTCTGCGCGAAGTAGTTCTTCTTGACGCCGATGAGCGCGGGCGTGTGCGTCACGTTCGGGAAGAAGCCGACGCGCACCTCCCCGGCGGCGCCCTGGTTGGTCGCAGCCTCAGTGCGGTCCGCGCGGGAACACCCGGCGAGCGCCCCGAGCACCGTCAACGCGGCGAGTCCGGAAGCGAGCAATCGGGTTCGCGGAAATGTACGCACAAATGGCCCTTTCGCGGTCAGCGGAACGGGGCGAGAATGACACGTTCACCCGCGAGACTGCATATGCATCCGCATCCCGGGAAATTGTGTGGGATTACTTGACAGGCCCGGGCCTCACCTGCTTGTCAGGAGCGAGACGTCGCCGAACTCGTGCCACAGATACTCGCGCCGCACCGCCGCGTCGTAAGCTCGCTGCACCAGCTCCGGACCCACGACCGCTTCGAGGAGCAGCAGGTGGGACGCCTCCGGGGTGTGCAATCCGGTGATCAATCCGTCGACCGCGCGGGCCGGCCGGTCCGGGCCGAGGACCAGTTCGGTCCAGCCCGCCGCCGCGGTGACGAGCCCGCCGGGATTCGCGGCGGATTCGATCGCCCGCACCGCTGTCGTCCCCACTGCGATAACGCGCCCGCCCTGGTCGCGCACCCAATTGACCAAGGCGGCAGTCGTCGCCGGAACGCGAAATCGCTCACCGTAAGGCGGTTCTCCGGCCTCCGGCGACGAGACGCCGGTGTGTAACAAGATCGGCGCGAACAGCACTCCGCGCGAGACCAGCCGAGTGACCAGTTCCGCGGTGAACGGCCGCGCCGCGCTCGGCATCTCCGCCGAACCCGGATCGAGCGCGAACACGGTCTGGTAATTCGGCAACGGCCAAGCGCGCGGGACATAGCCGTAGCGGATCGGCCGCCCGACCTTCGCGAGATACCGCGTGACCTCGCCTTCCACTTCGATCTTCGCGCGCCACAACCGTTGCGCACCGGCGACGTGCGGCTCGCGCAGCGTGACAACGGCGCCAGCGGGCAGGCTGAGCCGCTCCCCCGCGCTCCCGTCGAGGAGCGGACCGCCAGGGGCGCGAAGTTCGACCACCCAGGTGCCGTCGTCGAGTTCGGTGGAGAAGTGGACGGTGATGACGTGGTCGTCCCGCACCGCGTCGACGGCGGCGGGCAACGTGCCGGAAGTGTTGACTACCAACAGATCGCCGGGGTTCAAGAACTCGGCCAGGTCACGGAAAGTGGCATGCTGGACGCCCTCTGGACTGGCGGCGAGCAGCCGCACCTCGTCCCGGGCAAGACCGCGCGCTTCGGGCGGAGCGGACGCGCTGCGGTCCCCGGCCAGGTCAAAGCGGGTGCGCGGCGCGGTCATGACTGCACCTGCAGATCCGCGGCCTTGAACCGGCCGCTCGGCGGACGTTCCTCCAGCAGCCGAAGGAAAGCCGGTACCGCGGTCTCCGGCAGCGGCCGGTCCGAGATGTCCTCGCCCGGGAACGCGGCCTGGTGCATAGCCGTGCGCAGGTCCCCGGGATCGACGGCATACACCGCGAGATCCGGGTTCTCCACGCCGAGCACCGCGCTCACGTGGTCCAGCGCGGCTTTCGCCGAACCGTAACCGCCCCAGCCCTCATACGGCTCCACGGCCGCGTCGGAGCTGATGTTCACCAGCACGCCCTTCGCCGCGGTGAGCGCGGGCAACAGCAGCCGGGCGAGCGCCAGCGGGGCGAAAACGTTGGTGCGGAAGACAGTTTCCAGCTCATCCGGCGGGTACTCGGCCAGCGGCGGCAGCGGACTGACGCCGAGCGTGCTGGCGTTGTTGACGAGCAGGTCGAGCCGGGGTCCGGCGGCTTCGGCGAGCCGGGCGCGGTGCGCGGGATCGGTGACGTCGCCGGGCACCGCGGTGAACCCGAGGTCCGCCGCGGCGGCGCGCAGCTTCCCCGGGTCGCGTCCGGTGCCCAGCACTGTCCATTCGCGACGGACGAGAGCCGAGGCGAGCGCCCGGCCCAGACCGGCGGAAGCGCCGGTGACAACAGCTACTGGCATGGTCCCTCCAGAAGTAGGCACCTTCCAGCGTGCGACCTCTACCTTACTGGAGGTCAACCGGACGGCGTCCGCGCAGCAGCGTGTACGCCGCCAGCGAAACCACGAACCCGGCGTAGTAAGCCAGATCCGCGCCGTGCAGCGCAGCGGCGACCGGTCCGGTGTAGACAGTGGTGTTCATGAACGGCACCGCCGCTGCGAAGCCGACCACGAACGCCACCAGCGCGGCCCAGCTGCGCACCGGACGTCGCAGCTCAGCCAGCACGTCGACCTCGCGGCCACGACGCGTACGGCGCAGCCAATCCGGCACCACGACACCAAGGAACGGCGGGATCCAGTAACTCACCACCAGCAGCACGTTCTGGAACTTCGCCGCCAGATCGCCGCTGTGCATCCAGAGAATCAACGCGAACGCCAACACGGTCACGACCACCGCTGATATCGGACGCTTCACCCGAACACCGACCGTCTGCAGCGCGAGCGAACCGCTGTAGTCGTTCATCGCGTTCGACGACACTGCGGCCAGCGCGATCACCAGCAACGCCACCGCACCCAGAACACCCCCGCCAAGCAGCGTCGACACCCCAGCGGCGGTCTGGTCTCCCAGCGCCGTGCCGAGAGCGAGACCGATGCCCTCGCCGAGCGCGTACGAGGCGGTCAGACCGAGCAGCGTGAACCAAAAGACGCCGCTCGGCCGCGTCGAAGCGGGGAGATACCGGCTGAAATCCGACGCGTAAGGGGCCCACGAAATAGCGAGGCTGAGCGTAATGGTGGAAAACAGCACGACGGCTCCGGCGAAATCCCCGCCGGTCGCGGAATCGCTAAACGTAATCGGGTGATCAAGCGCCACTTTCACGGCGAGCGCGACAAACGCGACAACCAGCACCACACTCATCACGGCTTGGACCCGGTGGATCACCGCGTAGCCGAACACGCCGAGCGTGCATTGCAGCACCAGCACCACGAGCACCGCGGCCCAGAACGGCAGCCCGGTCAGCTGCGCCAGCGCTTCGCCGCCGAACAGGCCGACCAGCGCGTCCCACGCGATCGAACCGAGCCATTGCACCAGTCCGGGCAGCACGACGCCGCGGCCGAACGGGAGCCGCGCGAGCGGAAGCTGGCCGGTGCCGGTGCGCGGGCCCCAGGTGGACAGCCACGCGACCGGCAGCGAACCGACCACGGTGCCGAGCAGCGCGATGGCGAATCCGGTGGTGAAGCCGAGCCCGAGCGTCGCGCCGAGGGTGCCGGTGAACACGGCGGTCATGGTGAGGTTCGGCGCGAACCACACGCCCGCGAGCCGCCACGGCCGCCCGAACCGGTTCGCGTGCGGGATCGGGGTGATTCCGTGCGTTTCGATCGCGAAATCCCCTGCTCCGGACGGCATTCTGCCGCCGAAGACCTCGGCGTCGATCCCGCTCATGCGCTGCCCTTTCTCCCGGCTGACCCGTGAGTCTGAACCGGAGCGCCCGTCCGCGCCAATACTCTGTGGCGTTTCCGACCCGTGCTCGGCAAGATCGGGGGAATGGGGGAAGGACCGCGCACGCCGCTGCGCCATCGCGCGTTCGCCGTTTTCTACGCCGGCCGGACGATCTCCCTGCTGGGCAGCTCCATGACCCCGGTCGCGCTGTCGTTCGCCGTGCTCGGCAGCAGCCACAGCCCGACCGACCTTGGCGTCGTGCTCGCCGCCGGGATCGTGCCGCTGCTGGCGTTCCTGCTCGTGGGCGGCGCGGTCGGCGACCGGTTCCCGCGCAACCGCGTGCTGCGGCTGTCGAACCTCGGCGCGGGCGCGGCCCAGCTGGTCGCCGCGGCGATCCTGCTCACCGGCAACTACTCGCTGGCCGCGCTCGCCGTCACCGAGTTCTTCGGCGGGGTCTGCACGGCGTTCACGACGCCGGTGCTGCGCGGAATCGTGCCGCAGATCGTCCCGCCGGAATCGCTGCGCCAGGCCAACTCGCTGCTGGCCACCAGCAAGAACCTCACCAAGGTGGCCGGTCCCGCGGCCGCCGGCGTGCTCGTCGGCACGATCGGTGGCGGCTGGGCGATCGCCGCCGACGGGGTGTCGTTCGTGCTCGCCGCCTTGCTCTACCAGGCCATCACCCTGCCTCCGGCGGAACGCTCCGAGTTGAACAGCGTCTTGCACAGCGTGCGAACCGGCTGGCGTGAGTTCTGGCGGACCTCGTGGCTGTGGCGGGTGGTCACGGCGTTCACCGTCTACAACATCGTTTTCACCGGCGGATGGCTGGTGCTCGGGCCGGGAATCGCGCAGGACACGATCGGCGCGGCCGGGTGGGGCGTCGTGCTGAGTGTGCGCGCGGTGGGCGCACTCCTGTCCGGGCTGGTGATGTACCGGCTCGCGCCGCGACGACTGCTGCCGCTCGGGCTGGCGGGCGCCGCCCTGACCGCGCTGCCGCTGGTCGCGCTCGGCCTGCACGCGGGTTTCGCCGTGCTGGCGGGGTCGACGTTCGTCGCCGGGTTCTGCGCGGGCGTCATGGGCATCGCCTGGGACACGACGATGCAGGAGAACATCCCCGGGCAGCTGCTGTCGAGGATGGCCGCGTTCGACGATTTCGGTTCCTACGCCGGCATTCCGATCGGCGAACTCCTGGCCGGACCGCTCGGAGCGGCTTTCGGCGCTCCGCAGGTGCTCCTCGTCGGCGGGATCGTCATCGCCGTCATCGCGCTCTCCCCGCTGCGCTCCCCCGCCGTCCGCGCCCTGCGGCACCCGCCGGTCCGCGTGCCGTGAAGGACTCCTTGAGGGAATCTAATTCCCTCAAGGAGTCCTTCACGGACCGGTACGCAAGGAAGGGCCTGCCAGGAAACCCCGGCAGGCGCGTCCAGTCACCCGT
>NZ_JBSHAM010000074.1:0-41391 GCF_053611505.1 Amycolatopsis sp. NPDC054798
CCCCTGAGGGAATCAGATTCCCTCAGGGGTCCCCTCACGGACTTGGGGAATCGCCGCGGAGAAGGCGCTCCAACGCCGTCTCCGCCTCGCTGCTCCCCGCGTCCGACAGCCGCTGCAGCTCCCGCAGGTCTCGGTTCGCCACCGCCCGGCGGGTCAGCAGCCGTCCGGCGTGTTCGCTGCCCTCGTCGAGCAATTCGGACAGTTCGGCCAGGTCACTGCGTCCGTCGGCGAGGTCGGCGAGCCGGTCCAGCGCGGTCTCGTTTCCCTCGTCGGCAAGCGCGCGCAGGGTGTCGTAATCGTGCATGCGGCCAGCCTCCAACCTTGCCCCAGGGACAAGGTCAAGCGCGATACTGGGACATGCTCACCATCGGCCAGCTCGCCCGTCACGCCGGAGTCTCGGCCAAGGCCGTCCGCGTCTACCACGCCAAAGGGCTCCTCCCCGAGCCCGGACGCGACGCCTCCGGCTACCGCCGTTACGACGCGCAGGCGGTCATCGACCTGGCCCGCATCGTCACGCTCGCCCAGGCCGGGGTCCCGCTGGCGCGCATTCCCCAGGTGCTCGACGCCGACGACACCTCCGGCCAGCTCGACCGGATCGACGCCGAGTTGCGCGACCGGATCCGGCAGCTCGAACAACGCCGGGCCCGGTTGCGGCACCTCGCTCAGCCCGACCGGCTCTGCCTGCCGCCGGAAGCCGTCGCGTTCATGGAGCGGCTGAAGCCGTTGGGACTGTCCGAACGCCACGAGCACGCGATCCGCGACGGCTGGATCCTCGCCTGCGCGCTCGCCCCGGACGTCAGCCGCGCGATTCTCGTCAGCCGGACGGCGTTGCTGGACGATCCGGAGTACGTCGCCGTTCTGCGCGGGTACGACGAGGCGATCGACTGGAGCCCTGACGACCCAAGACTCGAAGGGATCGCCGAAACGGCCGCCGCACTCGCGCAGAGGATGACGCTGCCGTCTGATCTGCCGGAGTTCCGGAAGGTGCCCCGCCAAGTCGTCGAGCTTCTCAGCGGGCATCTCGACAGCCCTGCTTGGCGGCGCATCGACCAGCTCGTCGCCCGGAGGCTCAGCGAAGCGAAGACCGCGACGTCGGAGCCAAGCGAAGCCGCCGCACCTGGCCGGTCGTAGGCAACCGGCGTTCGAAAGCCCGCAACGCGGCGAGATCGGGGAAAATCCAGACTCCTACCCGGACGTTCTCCCCTCCCCGCACCGGCAGTGCGCGGAAGGTGTTTTCCGCTGGCTCGGTGACAAAGGAAGCGAACGGCTCGGGAAAGTCAGCAGAAGGCAGGCCGATAAGCACCAGGATTCGCGACGAAGACTCCACGGCGTCGAGCGGGCGCGAGAGTGGCGGGAAGTCGGTTTCGGGGCGGAGCAACAGGACATTGTCGCTGTCGAGCATGGTGGCGTTGGCGGCGTCGCGGTGTTTCCGCCAAGCCTCGCCTTCGAGGTAGAAAGCCGTCAGCGCGGCGTGGCGAGCGGCCAGGTCCGGGAAGGAGCGGAACCACACGAACCGGTCGGGGTCGTCCTCGTCGCGGAATTGGCCGACGACGGTGCAGCCCGCGGCTTCCTGCGGTTCCAGCAGCTCACGGTCGAACAGGTCGATCAGGACGTCCCGTTGCCCGGGCCGGAGGGTGTACTGGCGGAGTTCCACGACGGTCACGGCAGCGAATCTGCCACCCCGCCGAAGCCGGAGCGAGTGGCAGGACTGACTGCTTCCGCAAAATTCCTGCCGTATCCTCGAAGCCATGCGAACCGTCGCGGTCGCGCTGGTCGACGACATGCCGCTGTTCGAGCTGGCCATCGCGGCCGAGGTGTTCGGGCCGTCCCGGACCGACCTCGCCGACCCTTGGTACGAGCTGCGGTTCTGCGCGGCGAAGCCGGAAACCCGCACCGAGTTCGGTTTCCGGCAGCACGCCAGCCACGGTCTCGACGCACTCAAGGACGCCGACACCGTGCTGGTGCCCGCCTTGCCGTACGCGTGTGTCCAAATTGGACAACCGGTCCCGGCAGAGCTGGTCGGTGCCATTCGAGAGGCGGCTAAAGCGGGCGCGCGGATCGTTTCGCTGTGCACGGGGGCGTTCGCGCTCGCGGCGGCGGGGCTGCTGGACGGCCGGCGCGCGGCGACGCATTGGATGTACGCCGCCACGCTCGCCATGCTGCATCCGCAGGTCCAGGTGGACGCGTCGGTGCTCTACGTGGACGACGGGCAGGTGCTCACCAGCGCCGGACGCAGCGCGGGAATCGATCTGTGCCTGCACGTCGTGCGCAGCGACCTCGGCGCGCACGTCGCCAACGAAGTCGCGCGCCGGATGGTGCTGCCCGCGCACCGCAGCGGCGGGCAGGCGCAGTACGTGTCCGCCACAGTGCCGGAGACCGACGACGCCGGGCTCGGTCCGGTGCTGCACTGGGCGACGCGCCACCTCGACCGGCCGTTGACCGTCGAGCAGCTGGCCCGCCGAGCCGGGGTCAGCCCGCGCACGTTCGTCCGGCGGTTCCGCGAAGCCACTGGCACCACGCCGTTGCAATGGCTGCTCGACCAGCGCGTTCTGCACGCTCGCGGCCTGCTGGAATCCACTGACCTTCCGATCGGCCTGATCGGCGAGCGCAGCGGCCTCGGCTCGTCGGCCAACCTCCGCCGCCACTTCACACTCCGGCTCGGGACGGCTCCGACGGACTATCGGCGCGCGTTCCGCGAGTCCGGATGAGCCCGATCGCGGTCAGCCCGGCCGCGGCGGTCAGCCCGACCGCGATCCAGCATGCGACCGTCACGTCCGTGGCAAGGAAAACCGCGGTCAGCACAGCCACTCCGACGGTTCCGCCGAGTTGCTGCACCGCGTTCAGCAGCCCCGCCGCCGAACCCGTCTCCGAGGGGCGGACGAGGGCCAGCGCCGCGGTGAAGAACGGCACGGTGAACATCCCGGTCCCCGTTCCCGCGACCGCCAGCGCGAGCAACAACGGCCAGCCGAGCGCGATGCCCGCGATTCCGGCGGCGAGGAATGCAACGCCAGCAAAGAGAATCCGGGTGCCGAAGCGCGGAACGAGCCAGCGTCCGGCCACAAAGGACGATACGGCCAGGCCGCACGACCACGGCAGCAACGACAGTCCGGCGCTGCGGGCGTCCGCGTGCTGGGTCAGTTGCAGGAACAGCACGACGACTTGGGTCAGGCCGGTCATCACGGCGAAGAACAGCACGGACGTCACCAGCCCGGCGGGGAAACCCAGGCCGCGGAACAGGCTGCGTTCGACCAGGTTCCCGTGAAACCGTTGTTGCAACACGAAAACAACAAGCACCACCACTCCGGCGGCGACGAGGTAGCCGTTCCAGTGCGTCAGGAGCGGATAGACCACGAGCCCGGCGCCCAGCACGACCAGGCCGGTCCCGAGCAAGTCGAGCCGCGGCCGGGAGGCGGACCGGTCTTCGGCGAGCAGCCCGGACGCGGCGAGCACGGCGAGTCCGAGCGGGACGTTCACCAGGAACACCGACCGCCACGACCAGGCGTCGGTCAGCAAGCCGCCGAGCACCGGACCGCTGACCGCGGCCAGTCCCATCACCGGGCCGATCATGCCGAGCGCCCGCGCCCGGGCCGCGCCGTCGAACAGGACCCGGATCAGCCCGATCGTCTGCGGGATCACCAAAGCGGCCGAAGCCCCTTGCAGCGCCCGGAAAACGAGCAGGAACCCGGGCGTGGCCGCGGCCGCGCACAGAGCCGAGGTGAGCACGAAGCCGGCCACGCCGAGCTGGAAGGTGCGGCGTCGGCCGAGAATGTCGCCGAGGCGGCCGCCGGTGATCAGCAGGAGCGCGAAGGGCAGCGTATAACCGGCGGTGTAGAAGGAGATCGTGCTGGGCGCGCCGCCCAGTTCGGCGTGCACCGCGGGGGCGGCGACCTGGACGATGGTGGTGTCGAGGAGGTTCATCGCTTCCGCGACGAGCAGGACCGCGAGCGCGGCCCAGCGGCGTGATTCGTTCGGCATGCGGCCAGCGTGGACAACAGCTGTCGAGTGTTCCAGTCACCAGCGCGAATGAGCAGAAATCTTCCACTCAGGACAGTTTGGTGCAGAATCGAACCATGCTCGACGACCTCGACCACGCCCTCGTCCACGCGCTCCAGATCGACGGCCGCGCCTCGTTCGCGCGGATCGGCACCGTACTGGGCGTCTCGACGCAGACCGTCGCGCGCCGCTACCGGCGGCTGCGCGCCGAAGCCGGACTGCGCGTCGTCGGGCTCGCCGCACCACATCGCGCTGGACAGACACAGTGGCTCGTGCGGCTGACCGTCGTCCCGGCGGTCGCGCAGCGGGTGGCCGACGCGCTCGTCCGGCGCACCGACACCACCTGGGTCAAACTCGCCGGCGGCGGGACGGAAATCTGCGTGATCGTCAACTCCGCCAACGCCTCGACGCCCGAACACGGCCTGCTGCTGCACGATATCCCGCGCACGACCGGCATCACCGCCGTCTCCGCGCACCAGCTGCTGCACCTGTACCACGGCGGACCGACGGCTTGGCTAGGCCGTGCCGAGGTCCTGACCGATGCCCAACGCCGCCAGTTGGAACCGGAAACCCGCACCGCACACGCCGATGCGACGCCTGGCGACGAACCTTTGCTCACCGCGCTGCAACGAGACGGCCGTCTCGGTCAGACGGAACTGGCGACCGTCACCGGCTGGTCCGCCGCGACAGTCGCCCGCCGGATCGCCGACTTGCGCGCGGCGGAAACCCTTTACTTCGATGTGGAAATCGACGCCCGGCTCTTCGGTGCGACCACGCAGGCTCTGCTGTGGATGGCCGTGGCCCCAGCCGATCTCGACGCCGTTGCCACCGAACTCGCCACCCACCGCGAGCTAGCCGTCGTCGCAGCGACGACCGGGCCGACGAACCTCCTCGCGCACGCCCTCTGCGCCGATCCTCCGGCGCTGCACCGCTATCTCACTCATCGGCTCGGCGCGCTGCCGGGCATCCGGTCCTGCGAAACCGCACCAGTCCTGCGCACGCTGAAAGCCGCCAGCCCCCTCAGCCGCTGACCGCCTCGTACACCCCGGCAATCAACGCCACGAACGGCACCAACGACAACAGCACCAGAAACTCCGAAATGTCCAGCAGCCGCGACCAGTACGGCGACCGCACCCCGCGCGCGACCCGCGTCGCGTAGAACAGCGACACCACCGCGGCCAGCACCAGCGTCAGCCCGGCCGCGAGCAGGGCGATCCGCTGGTCGTCCGCGATCAGCCAGAAACCCGCGGTCAGCAAGGCGGCGAGGCCGAAACCGACCAGCACCAGCCGTTGCGTGCGGCCAGCGTAAGCGCGCGAACGCTGGATCCACGCAGTCCCGAGGAGTGCGGCCAGTCCGGCTTCCCACGGGCCGCCGGTGGCGAGTACGACAGACGAGCCGACGACCACCAAACCGAGCGCCACCAGCAGGCTGGTGAGCAACGCCTGCGCGTACGTGGTCCGCCCGGCCATTTCCGCGCCGAGCGACGGCTGTTCGTTGGCACGGAAGGATTCCATGTCGTCCGGCACGCGCGGGAGCGGCATCCGGCCCAGCCGCAGAGCGAGCATCGGGGCGACGGCGGCCAACGCGGTCGCCAGCACCGCCGCGACAGCCGCGGCGGCGACCGGCTTCGCGCCGGTCAGCAGCACCACCCCGGTCGCGATCGCGCCGATCCCGGCCGAACCGACGACCGCGACGAAGAACGGCAGCCGGTCGGCCACCGAAACCGCGGCCAGCACCCCGTAAACAGTCACCGCGGCGAGTCCCGCGGCGAGCGGTCCGGCAGACAGCGAGAACACCGAATGCGGTGGCAGCAAAGAGATCCCGGAAAGGAACGCAACGCCGACGCCGGCCAGCGCCCCGGCCGCGCCCGCGCCCGAATCGCCGTACGCCCGGCTCAACGCACCACCGCCGAGCAGCAGCACGACGGCGAGCAGCCCGGTGCCGATCGGCGCGAGCACGCTGCCCGCCAGCGAGGCCTGGATCAGCAGGCCGCCCGCGAACAACAGCAGCGCGGCCGCCGTGATCCCGGCCCGCCGGGCGATTCTCGGCCCCCACGCGGTCGACGCGGATTCGCCGACGCTCGCGATCGAGTCCACCACGTCGTCGAACAGCAGCGGACCGCGCGGACGTTCGCGCGGGGTCAGGTGCAGCACCTCGCCGTCGCGCACCTGCGCGGCGGCCACGGTGAGCCCGAGCGCGAGCGGCGCGCCGCCGAGCCGCGACAGCACCCAGCCCGGATGCTCGGCCGACGCCTGCCCGGCAGCCCCGGCCAGCCGGACCAGCTGCGGCACCAGTTCGGCGAACGTGCTCTGCTGCGGCAGCGCGACGTCCACCCTGGCGCGCGGGGTGACGATCGTGACGCGCCGGGTCGATCCGGCGACGGCCGGGGCGCTCACTGCTGGGACCTGGACGCCTCGATCACCGGGGCGAACTTCGCGCTGCTCGCCTCGGCAAGCTTCTGCAGGCCGGCGTTCACCGCTTCGAGGACGATCTCCGAGAGCGTGCGCGCG
The DNA here is from genome assembly GCF_053611505.1 of Amycolatopsis sp. NPDC054798. NCBI lineage: Bacteria > Bacillati > Actinomycetota > Actinomycetes > Pseudonocardiales > Pseudonocardiaceae > Amycolatopsis > Amycolatopsis sp. NPDC054798. The sequence continues at coordinate 6,505 of NZ_JBSHAM010000074.1, forward strand.
TCGTACTCGCGGATCGCTCGCTGGTCGATGTCGATCGAGGTGAACCGGCCGTCGCCGCGCAGCGTCACGGTCACCTCGTTCTGCCGCGAGGCGGCCTCGACCTCCATCGCCTCGACCGTGCGCTGGATCCGCTGCACCTCTTCGGTCTGCTTGCGGACCTGCGCGAGCAGTTCGTCCATGTCCGGCACGGCATACGGTTCAGTCACCGTCGTTCTCCTTTTCCTGCGGGGTTTCCCGGCGGACGTGCACGCTGGCGACGAACTTCCGGAAGTCGGGGACGAGCGTGCGCAAGTCCTCGGGGCCGGCCGTGCAGACCAGCTCCAGCACGACCCGCCCGGCCGGACCGGGCACGGTCAGGAACACCTGGATCTGCAGCAGATCCTGGCCTTCGCCGGTGCGCAGCCGCAACGTCTGGGTGCAGCCCGGCGCGGCGGGACTGCCGACCTCCTTGCGGTCGAGGACGTCCAGCAGCGCCATCGTCCGGCCGAGCCGTTCCACGGCCTCGTCGGCGATTTCCGGCAGCGGCAAGGAATCCTGGCGCTGCTGGATGCCGAGCGTGATGTTCGGCGTGAAGTCCGCCTTCGGCTTCGGGTGCACCGCGACGAAAACCAGGCCGGGCGCGATCGGCGGCACCGGCGTCCAGCCGTCGGGGACGTCGAAGCCCAGCGGAAGCGTCACCAGGTCCGCCATGGCGCTCACCACGAACCCACATACTGGACGGCGTCGTCCCAAGCCCCGCCCAGCGCGTCCGCTGCCTCGCTCGCCGTATGGCCGACCGCGTCGACTGCCGCTCCGCCGTATTCGCTGACCGCCGCGCCGACCTTCGGCAGGTCGATGTCGATCTTCGCGCCCAGTCCCGCACCGAGCCCCAACGCGGCACCGGCCTTGAAGTTCATCTTCAGATGCCCGTTGTCGTAGACGAACTGGCCGTCGAGCTGCGCACCGATTCCATATTGGACACTTCCGCTCGCGCCGACGCCGACACCCGCGACATCCGCCGCGACCTGGCCCTCCAGCTTGCCGCCCGCGAAAGCGTTGGCGTGCACGCCAAGCCCGTGCACGCCGAGTTGCGCCGAACCGCTGACCTCACCGCCGGCGAACGCGGAACCGCGGGCGCTGCCGTGCGCGACGCCGTAGCTTCCCTCGGTCCCGATGTCCTCCCGGAAACCTAACTCGGCGTGGCCGGACGCCTTCGCGTCCCAGCCCTGCGAGGAGATTTTCCCGTCGTACTCCGGAATGAAGCCGTCTTGCTCGTGCGCGGTCTTGTAATAGGTGATCTCGGTGGCGCGGGCGATCGCGCTCTTCTGCTTCGCCTGCCCGAACGGAGTGTCGGCCTTCTTCGGCGCCCGAGTGCCTTCCAACCCGTTCCAGGTCAGCTTCTTCCAACCGGAATTGCCGAACCACGACGGTGCCGAACGCGGCCGCTTGCGCCCGTCGAGAGTGTCGCCGTTGACCCAGGACAGCGGGCCGTAGATGCGCTTGCCGAGCTTGCCCGGTTTGCTCATCGGCCCGGCCCACGGCGCGGGGAACAACTCCGCCAACGCGTCGGACAGCTCCTCGGCGACCTGCCCGGCCGCCGCGACCGCCTGTTCGCCCAAATCCCTTGCGGCGGCGATAAAAGCGCCCACCGCGTTCGGGTCCGCTGACCGTGCTTGATTGGTGAGCTGCGCGCCGTACTGGTCGAACTGCGAGAGAACCGAGTCGACCCCAGAGCGCGCCCACCGCAAAAGCTGTCCGGCCATCGACAATCGCTTGCTCTGGTCGGCCAGCTTCGTGCCGTCTTCGGTCAACGCGTGCGCGACATCGGACGCTGCTGTCGCGTACGCGGTGTACGCCGCGCCGTCCCAGTCAGCGCGCAAGGCCGTGGCTGCGTCCGCGATCTCGGTGGCTTTGCCGGAAATCGTGGACGCGTTGGTGCCACAGCGGTTCGCGGCCGCTTCCAGCGCCGCCGGGTCGCCCGTGACCCGGCGCTGGTATTCGACCACCACCTGCCGGTAGTTCGACAGCACCGAGCTGACGACTCCGGACGCGTCCACGGCCACCGGCTACGCGCCCTTCGCGTCGATGTCGACGTGCTGCTGGAAGTGTTTGCCCTGGTAGGTGACGTCGACATCGATGTCCACGTCCTGCCCGGCCGGAGCCTCCACCGTCGACTGCCCGGTGTTGAGGTCGGTGTGGATCACGACCTCGTGCGCACCGGTCGACTGTCCCGGCACCGAAGGCGCGGGAGCCGGGGCGGGGGCGGGGGCTGGTGCCGGATCAACGGGAATCCAGCTGTTGCCAAGATTCGCCCCCGAACCGGCACCGCCGCCAGACGGCCAGGCCCCAGTGCCAGTACCGCTGCCGGACGGCCAGCCGCCGTTGTTGGCCAGCGCTGGCGGTGTGTAGTTCGTGAACGACGGGGTGCCGCCGGGCACTCCCCCGCCGCTGCCGCCGATCGCCGCTTGCCCGGACGCGCTCGCGACCGGAGCGGGCATCTGCGGCGCAGTGACCGGAGTGCCGGAAACCGCTGCGTTCCCCGCCGCGCCGTTGGCGTCGGAAGAACCATGGTGGAACAGCTTTTCGATGTCGCCGATGATCGTCGCGACCTGGGTGATCTGGTTCGCGAGGTCGCCCGCGCCGAGCGCCTTCAGCAGACCGCCGACCGCGGTGATGAATCCGCGCAGCGTGGCGCTGGTAGCGGTGGAAAGCGCGACCGCGGCCCCGTAGGTCCACCAGTTCGACATCAGCGACGCGACGGTCGGGTTCACCGCCGCGACCACCGACCGGTAGGCCTCCTGCGCCGTCTTCACCAGCGTGCCCGAGACGCCGAGCAGTTCAGCGCCCTTCTCGATCACGTTGATGATCTTGGTGAGCTGCTCCAGCGAGTGGGAGATCTTCTGCAGCGCCGATTCCGACGCCCCGCCGGACCAGACCTTGCCGAGCTGGTCGGCGGCCTTGCTCAGCTCGGTGTAGAGCGAGGTCAGCTCGGCGGCCTTGTGCAGCAGGTCGAGGACGTGCTTGGCGATCTGCTCGGGCTGGCCGGTGACGATCTGCGGCAGCACGGTGATCGGGCCGCCGCTGGTTGCGGTGGCGTCCATCGCGCTGGAGTTCGGGAAGAGCATCGGACCTCACTTGGTCAGGGTTCGGGGTCAGACGGAGGCGGGCCGGTACACGCTGACCTTGGCCAGTCCGCCGAGGCCCGGATCGACAGGACCGTGGTTGTAGAGGGCGCCGCCGTCCCCGGCGACGCCGATCACCGGATGGCGGCCGGCGAGCAGAAGCGGCTCCACCACGACGACGTCGCCGCTGTGCACGCCGCCGGGCACGTCGCCGAAGGTGCGCGCGGTGCCCGAATAGACCTCGATCAGGCCGACGCGCGCCTGGTTGTCGGCGTCGCCGGCGAGCCAGTCGTTGAAGTCCGCGACGCCGTGGAACCTGGCGTCGGTCAGCGGATGTTCGGCGAGCCGGCCGAGGTCCGCGTCGCCGAGGTACCGCAGCACGTTGCCGACCGACGACGGTTCGCCGTGCGCGCCGGCGCTGTCGGTGATCGCCGCCGCGGCCAGGTGCGCCGCGTGTGGTGCTCCCCAGATCGAAGTCAGCGACGGAGAATGACTGCGGCCGCCGCCGTAGCCGTCGGAAACTGCTTCGTCGGCGCTTTGGTAAGCGTCCGCGCTGTGCTTGACCAGGCCGTTGATCTCCTGCAGCAACTGCAGAAGCGACCGCACCGCGGTCACCTGCTGCGAGTGCAGCGCCTCGTTGGCCGCCGCGACGACGCTGCCGAAAGTGGCGAACGTCGTCGGCTGCAGGACGAGTTTTTCCAGGTCTGCGACGGCGTTGATGCCGTGGGCGATGATGCCGCCCACGTTGCCGACGGTGGAGCGCATGGCCTCCGGCTCGGCCCGGTACTCGCCGGTCGTGCCCATGGCGCTCCCTCCGGTCTCCCGCGGTCGACGCACCGGTGCGGGGCGTCTGCGCAGAGCGTAAGTTCGCGCCGCCGGGCGAGCGGACGGCAAAAGTACCCACCGCGACCGGACAGCGGACGGCCAAAATACGGGGCATGAGTTCCGCCCGCGACCGCCTTGGCCTGCTCGGAGAGCAGCCTGGGGAGATCATGCTGCAGTCCCCGCCGATGCTGCCCAAGAGCGGTTCCGGCGGCGTGATGCAGCTCATGATGTTCCTGCCGATGATGCTCGGCATGGGCGCGATGTCGTTCGTCTACATCGGACGCGACGGCGGGGTAATGACCTGGATCTTCGGCGCGCTGTTCGTCACCGCGATGGGCGGCATGATCGTGATGTCGCTCGGCCGCGGCGGCATGGCGAAGAAGGCGCAGATCAACGAGGAACGCCGCGACTACCAGCGGTACCTCGCGGGCCTGCGCACGCGCGTGCGCGCGGTCGCGGACTCCCAGCGCGCCACGCTGATCGCGCAGCAGCCGGATCCGGCGGACTTGTGGGCGTACGTCGAAACCGACCAGCACTGGGACCGCCGCCGCGGCGACCGCTCGTTCGCGATGGTGCGCGCGGCCACCGGTCCGCAGCCGCTCGCGACGCCGTTGCGCGCACCGCAGATCGCTCCGCTGGAAGAACTGGACCCGGTTTCCTCCACCAACCTCAAGCACTTCATCCAGACCTTCTCGACTGTCGAGGGGCTGCCGGTTTCGGTGTCGCTGCGCTCGTACGCGGCCGCGACGCTTTCCGGCCGTCGTCCCGACGTGCTCGGCCTGACCCGCGCGGTGCTGGCGCAACTGGTGACTTTCCACTCCCCGAACGACCTGCGCGTGGCGTTCTGCGTCGCCCCGGACCGTTCGCACGACTGGGAATGGGCGAAATGGCTGCCGCACGCCACCGCGCCGGTGCTCGCCGACGCGACCGGCCCGCGTCGGCTGTTCGCCGACAGCGCGGCGGAACTGGCCCGGCTGCTCGGCCCGGATCTCGGCGACCGTCCCGCGTTCTCGCGTCGTGGCGCGTCGGCGGACTTGCCGCACATCGTGCTCGTCGTCGACGGCGGCGATTCCCACGGCGAACCGCGGCTGCTCGCCGAAGAAGGCCGCCTCGGGGTGACGGTGCTGGAGGTCGGCGGCGACCAGCCGCGCGCGACGTCGACCGACCGGCTGCTGAGCCTGCACATCGCCCCTGATCAGCTCGGCATGGTGGTGCTCGACGGCACCGAGGCGCGGCTCGGGTTCCTCGGCCTGCCGGACCGGCTCGACCACGGCGCGGCCGAAGCGCTGGCCCGGATGCTGACGCCGCTGCACCAAGGCGGCGCGGTGGTCAGCGAACAGCCGATGTCCTCGACGTTCGGGCTGGCCGGGCTGCTCGGCATCGGCGATCCGCGCGACACCGACACAACCGTCACCTGGGCTCCGCGCCCGGCGCGCGACCGGCTGCGGATTCCGCTGGGCGTGAACCCCGAAGGCCGTCCGGTCGAACTGGACCTCAAGGAATCCGCAGAGGGCGGCATGGGCCCGCACGGGCTGGTGATCGGCGCGACCGGGTCCGGCAAGAGCGAGCTGCTACGCACGCTGGTCACCGCGCTGGCGGTCACGCATTCGTCGGAGAAGCTGAACCTCGCGCTGATCGACTTCAAGGGCGGCGCGACCTTCGCGGGCATGACCGACCTCCCGCACACCTGTGCGGTGATCACGAACCTGTCCGACGACCTCGCGCTCGTCGACCGCATGGCCGACGCGTTGAACGGCGAACTGCTGCGACGGCAGGAACTCCTGCACTCAGCCGGGAATTACGCGTCGGTGCGCGATTACGAGAAGGCGCGCGCGGACGGCGCGCCGTTGCAGCCGTTGCCGTCGCTGCTGGTGATCATCGACGAGTTCTCCGAACTGCTGTCGTCGCGGCCGGAGTTCATCGACCTGTTCGTCGCCATCGGACGGCTCGGCCGTTCGCTGGGGATCCACCTGCTGCTCGCGTCGCAGCGCTTGGAGGAAGGCCGTTTGCGCGGGCTCGACTCGCACCTGTCGTACCGGATCGGCCTGCGGACGTTCTCCGCCGCGGAAAGCCGTGCGGTGCTGGGTGTCGCGGACGCCTACCAACTTCCGCCGGTGCCCGGTTCGGCGTATCTGAAGTCGGACAACGACACCCTGATCCGGCTGAAAGCCGCCTACGTCTCCGGCGAACTGCCGCCGCGCAGCCGGATCGTGCGCTCGGACGGACAGCAACTCGGCGTTCTGCCGTTCACCCTGGCCCCGGTTGAAGTACCAGTCGCCGAACAACCCGAAGCCGAGACACCGGCGAAGGGCACCGGCGAAACCATCATCGGCGCGATGCTGTCCCGTTTGGAGGGACGCGGCCCCGCTGCGCACCAGATCTGGCTGCCTCCGCTGGCCGAACCGCCCACCTTGGACCAGCTGCTGCCCCCGATCGGCGAAGACCCCCGCCGCGGCCTGTGCCCGCTTGGCTGGGGCGGCAACGGCAAGCTGACCATCCCGGTCGCGTTGGTGGACAAGCCTTTCGAACAGCGCCGCGACATGCTGTGGGCGGACTTCTCCGGCGCGGCGGGCAACGCGGTGATCGTCGGCGCACCGCAAAGCGGCAAGTCGACATTGATGAAGGACATCGCGGCGATGCTCGCGCTCACCCACACCCCCGCCGAGGTGCAGTTCTTCATCCTCGACATGGGCGGCGGCGCATTGGCCCCGATCGCCGGCCTCCCGCACGTCTCGGGCTACGCCACCCGCCGCGATCCGCAACGCTGCCGCCGGGTCGTCGCGGAACTCGTGACTTTGCTGGAACAACGGGAAGAATTCTTCGCCGCGCACGGGATCGAGTCGATGGCCGCCTTCCGCAGCCGCCGCGGCGAGTTCACCGAAAGCAGCGACGACCGCGAGTTCGGCGACGTGTTCCTGTTCGTGGACAACTGGACCACCATCCGCTCCGAATACGAACGCCTGGAAGAACAAATCACCGCGCTCGCCCAGCGGGGTCTCGGCTTCGGCATCCACGTCCTGGTCTCGCTGAACCAGTGGATCGGCGCCCGCGCGCAACTCCGCGACGCCATCAGCACCCGCTTCGAACTGCGCCTGGGCGACCCGGCGGATTCGTCGATCGACCGCAAGGTCGCGCAAAACGTCCCCGCCGACCGCCCCGGCCGCGGTCTCACCGCGGACAAACTGCACTTCCTCGCGGCCCTGCCGCGCATCGATTCCGACCAACGCCCGGAAACCGTCGGCGCGGGCGGCCTCGACCTGGTCCGCCGGGTCGCGGCGGCCTGGACCGGCCCGCGTGCACCCCAGGTCCGCCTCCTCCCCCCGGAAGTCCCCCTGGACTCCTTCCCCGCTGCCCCGCGCGGCCGGATCACCTTGGGACTGGCGGAATCCACTTTGCGTCCCGTCCACCTGGACTTCCGGACCGACCCGCACTTCCTGGCGTTCGGCGACGTCGAATCGGGCAAGAGTTCCCTGCTGCGCGCTCTCGTCACCGGCATCTGCCAGGCCCACACCCCCGACGAGGCCCTCATCCTGGTCGGCGACTACCGCCGCGGCCTGCTGGGCGTGGTCGACCAACCGCACCTGCTCGGCTACGCGGGCGCGGAAAACACGCTGACCGACTTGGTGAACCAATGCGCGACCGCGATGCGCAACCGGCTCCCCGGCCCCGACGTCACGCCCGATCAGCTGCGGAACCGGTCGTGGTGGCGCGGCCCGGACCTGTACGTGGTCATCGACGACTACGAACTGGTCGCGACGGCTGGGCGGAACCCGGTGCTGCCGTTGCTGGAATTCCTGCCGCAGGCAAGGGATATCGGCCTGCACCTGATCCTGGCCCGGTCTTCCGGCGGCGCCGGGCGGGGGTTGTACGAGGCGGTGATCCAGCGAGTGCGGGAACTGGGCTCGCCGGGTCTGGTCATGTCGGGAGGGAAGGAAGAGGGCGCGCTGCTGGGCGATGTGAAGCCTTCGCCGCAGCCCGCCGGGCGGGGGACGCTGGTGTCGCGTCGGCACGGGACGGAGCTGGTGCAGGTGGCGTGGACCAAGCCGGTGGAGGACTGAGCTGGCTCAGTCGAGGAAGACCTCTCGGTGGGTCAGATGGCTCAAGTAGGAAACGTCCCAGTCCGCGGGCACTCCGCGCCGAACCCGCCGGGTGAGTTCCCAGCCTCGCTCGTCGAAACGGCGCCCGGCTTCCTCCGAGGGGAAGGCAGGTGCCGGGTCGGCGTTCTTCAGCGTGGTCTCCCATTCGTCCTGCCACGCTGTCAGATCGCGAGCCAAGTCAGCACTCAGCCCCAGCTCCGGAGAAGCCGGATCGACTGAGGTGGTCGCCGAGCTGACGAGCGAATCGAAGAATTATACGGGGTGGGCACTCCACTCCGCCATGATCTTGATTGAGCACAACCACTGGATCGGCTCTTCGGTTTTCCTCCGCATTCCAGTCTCCCGTCGAACGGTCCGGCGAACAGGTTCGACGATACGACGCTCGCCCAAAGCGGTCCGCTACTGCGGATACGCACTCACCACGTAGCCGTTGTCGCCTACGACAACCAGCAGCTCCAACAGCTTTCCCTCTCAGGGCAAGCGCGGATACAGCGCTTCCCACCGGACCACGGCAGCCCGCATCTCCGGATCAGCGAGATGCTCCCGAAACCCACCGGCGAGCTTGATGAGCACCTTGGCACGGTGCAGCCGGCCGATCTCCGGCGTCGACAGCTTCGTCCACTCCGGACTCAGCCGCTCGCACTCGTCGATCCGTTCCGGGGTGAGCACCGCTCTGATCCGCCGGATGGCGTCTTCTGGACCATACCCCTTGTCTGGCAAGGAAAACCCGAACTCGACGAGCCAGATCGACAGGAACAGCTGCTGGTTCAGCACTTCGTCCGCCCTGATCAGCTCGCACGCCTCCACGAACGAAAGCACATCGCAGGCCACGCGCAGATACCGTTCCTTCTCCGCCTCCGACCACTGCGGATCGTCGCGCCCGTCCGGGCCGAGTTCGGCTCGCAACCCGTTGAACAGCAGCCGCAGAAACTCGCTCCAGCCGTCTCGGTTGAGTCCCTCGGGCAACTGCCCGCCGCCGATCCACCAGGCGAACCGGTCCCGGTGCGACATCCCGGCCACCGGTTCGAGCACCGGCCACGTCCAGCCCGTCACCGGGACGTCATCCGCACCGAGTCCCGGGCCTCGGCCAGATCCGGCGGCACGTCTTCGACCGGAAGGCCGGACCATTCCAGCATGGCCAGGCAAATCCCGATAAACCCGCGCGCGAGTTCCCGGTACTCCGAATGCCTCATCACGGAACCGTCGAGCATCGCCCGGACGAACAGGGCGAGCCGGGGCGGGTCGACGGAGCAGTAATCGCTGGCGATCGCCCTGAACCCAGCGGTGCCGAGATCGATGTCGAAGTTGACCGCCAGCGTCTCCGCCATGCTCACGAACAGCCGGCCGACCCGAAGCGCCGGACTCCAGACCGTCTCGTCGCCGACCTCGAAGAGGTAGCTCATCCAGCCCCCAAAGTCACCACTCGTCGAGGTCCACCGCGAAACCGGAGCCGTCATCGTGAGGAACCACGTCCCACAACGACTTCGCTGCGCGCCACACCGCCGTTACCGCCGGCCACGCGACCTCGCCGCTGAGTGTCAGCGTCACGACCGCGTCAGCCGCAGCAACCCGGTCCGACGCCTCCGCGATCGCCTTCGCGACCAACGGTGTCCCCGCGGAGAACTCAATCTCGCAACCAACGTCAGCAGACACCCACCCGTCGCCGTCGCACCGATCCTCGACGGGGAGCGCCGCAGTCAACGCCTCGAACCCGGCAGCAGCGCTGAGCCCGCCAGTTCGGCAGTACAACCGGATCCCGTACGCCATCACGCGAGCCGGTGCAGAGCCGCACGCACCTCGGCGACCAGCTCATCGTCCGTCAGGTCGCCCTGCTCGCGCAGCGCCGGATCGATCGGGTAGTCCTCCAGCGCGAGAAAGAGGCCGCTCAGGATCCGTTCGAACGGATCCCGCAGCCGTTCCCTTCTTTCCCGGGACAGCTGCCAAGCCGCGTACCAGATCCTCGCGAACTCCGGCCCGGACAACTCTCCTCGGGCGAACGACTCCATCGCGGCCAGCTGCTGCCCCACGCCAGTGCCGGCAGGCACCTCGCTCCGTTTGGCCCAGGCGTGCTCCACCGGCGGGTACTCCGCCGCTATGCCGGGCAGTTCGGGGTACCGCCCGGCCAGCCGCCGCGCCGTCCGGCCGAACCGGGCCCGGACATCGTCGACCCCCTCCGGAACCGCACCGGAGAGAAACGAGGCAGTACCTGCGACCAACGCGTATCCCCCGCCGCCGGCGAGAACAGCCCCGGACAAGCCAGGCACCACGAAGAGCACCGAGGCACCGCCCCTGAGCACGGAGTCCACCGCCAGCAGCTCCGGCACCGGCCCCGGTTCGAGACCGCAGCGCAGCACCTCATTCGCGCCGACGACCCGCGCCCCCGTGCGCAGCCGGTCCAGGAGCGCATTGTCCACCCCGGACAGAGCGATCATCGGAGCGACGGTTTTTCCTTCCGCCGCAAGCCATTCGTCAGCAAAACGCCGTGGCCCCGCGGGGACACTCTACGCGGGCCACCGCGCAGCCGCGGGGGTCATCCCTATCTCGATCCTCCTGCCAGGTCAGCGAACCGCCGCACCGGCCGAAGCCAGCCGCTCAAGAACGATCCGCGAAGAACTCTCGCACGAGCGCGAAGAACTCTTGCACCTGCTGTTCGTTCCCGGCTTCCGGACCCGCCCGGCCGTCGACGATCGCGGCTGCCTGGTGCGGCCACGCGAGGTTCGGGCCGGGGCCGCCGTGCTCCGACAGCCACCGGGTGAAGCCGCCGAGAAGCTCGAACTCGGTCGCCGCGTCGAAGCCGACGAAGAAGGACAGGGCTTGTTCGAGAGAACGGATCCCGTAGACGCCCGGACGCAGCATGGCGTCGGCGACCCGTTCGTCCCGCTCCACGGTGCTCAGCCTCCCGTCGACAGCTTGAATTCGAGGTACTCACCGTACTTGAACTTCTTCACGTACTCCTCCATCGCGAGGCCGTAGCGCCCGGTCGTAGCGTCGTACACCCGGCCTTCTTTGACGAGCACGTCGTGATAGGCCCATCCCGAGTCGTACCAGATGTCCGGCCGTTCCAGGTCGCGGATCTCCCCGAGGAACGGCCCGCCGTGACGGTCGGTGATCCGGTAGACGTCACCGCCGATTTTGGACTGGATCTCGCGCGCGGTCTGCGTGCAGGTGTTCGTGCCGCACACCTGAGCCGCCGACTTCGGCACCCAGCTCTCGCCGAGGTCGTCCAAGCAGGTGTTGTGCACGAGCAGGCGCGCGCTCGACACGAAGTAGTCGTGATCGCCCTCGACCTCCAGGTTGTAGACCGTGGCGTGAGCAGTGCCGGTCTCGACCGCGGTGACCTCCGGCGAATCGCCGGACATGCTCTGCACCTGGTCGTGGACCTGAAGGTCTTCGGCGTGCACCCAGCCCCGGGCCGGAACCCAGAACGGATGCTCCGGAGTCACCTGCACAGCGGTTTCGCCGAAGCGGACCGTGACGAGCGACTGCGCGTCGTGCGAGAAGGTCCGCACCACCTTCTGCAACCGGACCTTGCCGGTGGCGGTGTCCTTGGCCCACACGAGGTCTCCGGACTCGATCTGTTCGATCGGCCGGTCGCCGTGTTCAGTGGCTACCAAAGTCCCCGCTGGGAAGCAGTTGACCTTCGACTCGGCGATCACGCCCTTGCCGCGTTCGAGGACCTTCTGGAAGAAGGCGCTCTCCTCGAAGTACTTGCCGATGCCGGAGATGACCCGCCAGAGCGCCTTGCCGACGTCGAACGCCTTGAGCACGGCCAGGCCCAGCGACGCGACGTCGATCGCGCCCATCAGGCAGTTGACGAGGTTCGGGTCCTTGACGCACGCCTTGATCCCGCCGATGAAGAGGTCGACGAGAATCTGCCCGCCGTTGGCGATGATCCAGTCGATCAGGTTCTGCTCGGCGCCGCTCAGCGCGCGCTTGTACTGGTCGACCAGTTCCTGGCCGCCCGCGGCGCGCAGCGCGGCCTCGTCCTCCGCGCTGAGCGGACCCGACTGGCCCGGTCCCGCCGCCTGTTTCCGCTGGGTCTCTTCGTTCTGCCGGTCAGCGGCGAACTTCGCCGCCTCGGAAGCGGCCTGAGCCGCGGTGGCGGCGTCCTTGCCCGCCTGGACCGCGGCCGCCCGGGCGTGTTCGGCGTATTGCTGGGCGGAGCTGGCGGCGGTGTTCGCCCGCAAGGCCGACGTACGCGCCTGGACAGCCGAATTCGCCGCACTCCGGGCCGCTTGCTGAGCACTCTGCGCCGCGTTGCGCGCCTGCCGCGCCGACTGCGCGGCTTCATCGGCCGATTTCTGCGCTTCTTTCGCCGCTTCGTTCGCCTGATCGGCGTACGTCTTGGCAAGGCCGGCTTGCCGGTCCGCTTCGATCGCGGCCGCGGTCGCTTCGTCGGCGGCGTTCCGGGCCCGGGCGGCGGCTTCCGCGGCCAGCGCCGCGTTCGCCCGCGCAGTCGCGGCGATGCTCGCCGCTTCGGTCACGAAGCGGTGCACGTCCGCGGCGTGGACCGCCGAGTCGATGTCCCGCTGTTCCGCCTTGTACCGCTCGGTTTCGAGGAAATTCCGCAGGTACGACGCGGGCCCGGCGAGCGCCGCTTCCGCGGCCGCCTTGACTTCCGGCCCGCCGTTCGTCAGCGCCTGCGTAACGGCGATCCGGTCGTCGTGTTCGGCGGCCACGTACTGCCCGGTCCGGAGGAACTCCGCGACGTCGTCCGGCGTTCCGTTGAGCGCGCGGTTGGCGGCCTCCTTCGTCGCGGGACCGCCGTTGTTGAGGAGCAGTTGCGCCGCCACCCGGTCGTCGTCCACCTTGCCGGGGTAGGCCCTGGTGCGCAGGAAGTCCGCGACCGCACCGGTCGAACCGGCGAACGCGGTCAGCGCCGCCTGCTTGAATCGCGGATTCGCGGTGCCGTCGGCGATCGCGACGACGCTCGAGCGGTCGTCCTGCTCGGTGGCCGTGGCCAATTGCGCCTTCAGGAACTGCCGCAACCCGGCCTCGTCCCCGCCCAGCGCCGACGCAGCGGCCGCCTTCGTCCACGGGCCTCCGGTCTGCAGGAGCTGGACCGCTGCCTTCCGGATGTCCAGAGTCACCGTGTCCGCAGGGGTTTCCGGCTTCGCGGCCTCGTCGAGCAGACGCTGGGTCTCCGCCGAGCGCTTGGCCGCCTCGCCCGCCTTCCACTCCGCGGTGGACTCGCGGTCTGCCTCGACGCGCTTGGCTTCCTCCGCGTCCGCGACGACCGCGTCCTTCTGCGCTTCCAAGCGGGCCGCGTCCGCGTCGCGGGACGTCTTCTCCAGTTGGGCTGCCTGGTTGGCCGCCGTCGTCGCGGTGTTCGCCGACACCTGTGCCGCGTCGGCGTATTTCTTTGCCTCAGCAGCGTCCTTCTTCGCCTCGTCGGCCGCAGCCGCGGCTCGTTCGGCCGCCGCTGCTGCCGCTTCCGCGTGCGCAGCCGCCGCATTCGCCGCGTCTCGGGAATCGCGGGCCGCAGCAGCAGCCTCGCTCGCCAGCGCTTCCGCTCGGGTCGCTGCCCGGTTCGCCCGCGCGGCAGCAGCCTTGGCCGCAGCAGCAGCCTGCTCCGCCTGACGCGCGTCCGCACCGGCCGACCTCGCGTAACCCGCTGCCTGGCTGGCCGCTTCCGCCGCCGCGTCAGCGTTGGCAGAGGCGCTCCGGGCCGCGCCCGACGCCGCACCTGATGCCTGCGCCGCCTGTCCAGCGGCATCAGCGGCAGCGGCGGCCGTACGCGCGCCTGCGGCAACATTCCGGGCGTCTACCGCGGCTTTCCTTGCCTCGGCGGCATGTGCGCCGTCAGCTGCGGCATTCGACGCCGCGTTGTACGCCCGCGCGCAAGCCTGCTCGGCCAACGACGCGGCAGACGCAGCCTGAGCAGCCGCGTTCGCTGCGACACGGGACGCGCGGTTTGCTTCAGCCGCCGCACCGATCGCCGTCTTCGCCGCCTCGGCCGCACCGCGTGCCGCCGAAGCAGCGCGCGCAGCCGCACCGGCCGCCTGTACCGAGGAATCCTTGGCCTTCTCGGTTTCGTCGCGCGCCTGCTGAGCGGCTTCCCTGGCTCGCTGCGCGGCCTGGATCGCCCGCTCCGCAGCGTCCTGCGCCTGCTTGGTCTGAGCCGCGGCCTGCTCGCCGGCAGCCCGCGCGAGGTCCGCGAGATGCGAGACGGTCGCGGTTTCCTGATCCCGCTCCGCGGCGAGCGCGTACCCGGTTTCGAGGAACGCCTGGACATCCTCGACGGTCCCGCTCAGCGCCCGGTTCGCCCCCTTCTGGACCTCCGGCCCGCCGGTCGTCAGCAGCTGGGTGACCTTGATCCGGTCGTCGTCGTTCTGCGCCTGCTGGCGGCCGGTTTCGAGGAACTTGCGAACGTCCTCCTCGGTGCCGTTGAGCGCTTTCTGCCCGGCGACCTGCACCCAGTGCCCGCCGGTCGCGATGTAACGCGAAACCTGTGCGCGGTCGTCGTCGCGCCACGGCCCCTGCCAGCCGGTCGCGAGGAACGTGTGCACGTCCGCCGCGGTGCCGCTCAGCGCCGCCTGCGCCGCGCGCCGCAGCCCCGGACCGGCGACGGTCAGCAGCTGGCTGGTTTTGATCCGGTCGTCGTGTTCGGCGGCGACATCCTTGCCCTTGCCCAGAAAAGTGCGGACCTCGTCGTCCGACCCGGTGAGCGCCGCGGCCGCGGCCTGTTTCGTCGCCGGTCCGCCTGCCTGCCACAGCGCGACGACCTGCGCCCGTTCGCTCGGCCCGGTCGGTTCGGCGGCCCGTGCGGGCACCGCCACCGCTCCCGAGGCCACCGCAGCGACCAGCGTGGTCACCATCGCGGCCCGCGCTCTTCGCGCGGCTGATTTCCAGATTCGCACCCGCCCTGCCCTCCCGTGCGTACGACGAAGCGATTGCCGGCCGGGAACGAAAGGGCAGCCAGAAAGGAAAAGAAAGGCAAGCGCCGTTTTCGAATCCCCCCGATACCGGACGGAAATTAGCAGAACGCCGATACCTCCGGTAAGCGGCAACCGGGTGGCAACCGCGCCCGGACCGTTCAGCGGGACATCCCGCCGGGCACTCGTTGACCTTTCCCCGACGCCATCGCTAAAGTCCCGTTCGTGTCCGCTCGGGGTCGGACGCACTTTCGCTACGCCAATTGCCGCAGTGCCGCGGGCTTCGCCACGTCCGCTTTCGACCTCAGGGGGAATCAATGCGCACACGCCTGCTCGGACTCGCCACCGCCGCCACCGCTGTCGCTTCGGGAAGCGCGTTCGCCCTCGCCGGCACCGCGCACGCCGACGACACGCCGCCGCCGATCGTCGAGGACTACGCCTACCCGGGCGCGGCGCAGATCTTCCAGGACCGGGCCATCAAGCTGATCAGCGGGGACGGCCACATCCTGCTCGCCAAATGCGGCAGCGAGGCCAACATGGTCGAGGTGCACGCCTACAACTCGGCCGACCACGACCCGGACCCCGGCCACTACTGCTTCCGGGTCACCGGAGCCACCGGCCACCTCCGCATGGAGGTGCCCTACGCCTACCAGGCCTGGGCGGGCAACCACACCGCGCAGGCCACCGTCGCGGTCAACGGCAAGAACACCACTGTCCCGCTGGTCAAAAACGGCTGGACCGGCATCGGCGAGGGCACCGGAACCGACCCGGCCACGCTGCTGGAACTGAACACCTCTTCCTGACGATTCAGCCGCTGTTCGCTGCCGGGTGCGGCAGCGAACAACGACGAATTCCTTTCCTGTTCCGCGTCGCCGCATTAAGCCGGATTCGCGGCGGAACAGTAATGCGGGGCCGGATTCCGCAATCTTGAGAGGGAAATTCAGTGCGCCCGAAAAACTTCAGACCCGGCGCGGCGTCCGCAGTCGCCGCGCTCCTCGTGACCACCGCGGTATGCACCGCCGCGCCCGCTTCCGCGATTTCCGGCGGCACCGCTGTGCCGCTCGGCTCCCACCCTTATCTCGCGCGCGTCTCCACCGCGACGAAAGCCTGCTCGGGCGTTCTGGTCGATCCATCGTGGATCCTCACGTCCGCCACCTGCCTCACCCCCGACGACCTGGGCAAACCCACCGAACCCGCGACCATCGCGGTCGGTGACGTCGACGTCAGCACCGGTGCCGGGAAGTCCGCCAAGGTCGCCAAAGTCGTCCGCCGGGCCGATCGCGACGTCGTGCTCGCGAAACTCGACGTCCCGGCCACCGGCGTCGCTCTCGCGACGGTGAGCGGCACCGCCCCGCAAGCCGGGGAAACCCTGCAACTGGCCGGTTTCGGCCGCACCGCGACCGAATGGGTGCCCGCCCGGCCGCGGATCGCGCCGCTGGCTGTCGTCAGCAGCACCGGTTCGACGGTCGTGACCAAGTCAGCGGACGGGGCCGACACGTGCCTCGGCGACGCCGGCGGCCCGGCGCTGCGCATCGCCGGGCAGAAAGCCGAAGTCGTTGCCCTGCACAGTGCTTCGTGGCAGCACGGCTGTCTCAACGTCACCGAAACCCGCCAGGGCAGCTACGAGACCCGCGTCGACGACCTCGGCGACTGGATCCGGCAGCACGTCGTCCCGACGCCGGTGTCCTGTCCGGGCGGCGCGGTCGTCTGGGGCGCCCGCGCCGACGCCACCCTCTGGCGCTACACCCACCACGACCCGGTCGGCGGAACGCTCAACTGGACGGTGCCGAGCACCGACGTCGGCCAGGGCTGGGACGGGCGGACGATCGCGGGCAAGGCAGGCACGATCTGGGACATCCACCGCAACCACGGAGCCGGCGATCCGTTCGGCACCGGCATCCTCAAGCGCTGGGCGTACTCTCCCGCCACCGGCTGGAGCGGCAACAAGGAGGTCGGCAACGGCTGGGAGCGCTACCTGACCCCGGAGTACCGCAACCGGATCACCGTGGACGAGCAGGGCCGGATCTTCATGATCGACGACCAGGCCCGGCTGAAGGTCTACGTGTGGAACGACACGACGGACACCTGGGTCAACGGCAGCGGCGACGTCGTCGACACCGGCTGGGGCGGTTTCGACTCGATCACCGCGGCCGGCGACGGAGTGCTCTACGCGCGCAAGCCGAACGGCGACCTGTTCCGGTTCAAATACGATTTCGCGACCGCCAAATGGACCCAGCGGAACAAGCCCTCCGGCGTCGGCTGGCAGATGTTCAGCGAGATTTTCTCGCCGGGCGCGGACATCCTGTACGGCCGCGGCAGCTACGGCAAGGATCCGTGGAGCGGCCAGCCGGCTCCGGTGCTGCGCTGGTACCGCTTCTCCGACAACACCGACACGTGGGCGCCGTCCGGCCCGGACGGCGCGGGCGTCACCGTGGGCTCCGGCTGGAACACCGAGATCCACGTAACCGCGGCTCCTGATTCCTGCAAACTCGCCAGCTGACCCGCCAAGGACGACGAAACACATGAAACTGCACTCGAAATCCGCCGCGGTCGCGGCAGCCGTCACGGCAGCCGGTCTGCTGACCGCACTCCCCGCGTCAGCCGTTTCCCAAGGCACCACAGCGAAACTGAGTTTCGCCGCCAAGCTCACCGCTGACGGGCGCGCCTGCAGCGGCGCGCTCGTGGAGCCCACCTTGGTGCTCACCGCCGCGAGCTGCTTCCCGGAAAACCCGCAAGGCGGAACGCCCGCGAAGCCGACCACCGTCACCGTCGGCGGGCACACCGCCAAGGTCGCCGCCTTGATCACCCGGACTGATCGCGATGTCGCGCTGGCCCGGCTCGACACCACGATCACCGACGCCGCACCGCTGAAACTCCCCGCCGCGGCAGGGATTCCGGCGGGCGAGCTGTCCCTGGCCGGCTGGGGCCGGACGTCCACCGAATGGCTTCCGGCCGACGCCAGCGTCGCGAAGTTCACCGTCTCGGCCAGCACCGCGACGTCCGTCTCGCTCACCGGAGCCAACGGCGCCGACGCGTGCAAGGGCGACGCGGGCGGACCGGTTTACAGCCAGGACAACGTGCTCGTCGCCGTCGCGGGCGCGTCGTGGCAGCACGGCTGCCTCGGCGAAACCCAGACCCGCCAGGGCACGAACGGCGCCAGGGCCGACGACCTGACCGGCTGGATCCACGAGCAGTCGATCGTCGGCTCGGCAGCGGCGGTCGGCCACGGCGTCACGGTGTCGTGGACTCCGCTGGCCGCGTCCGACAACGCGACCTACTCCGTCTACGCCAACTCCGCCGGACCCGCCAAGGCGGTGCCGGAGCAGCTGGTCGGCACTACCGCTCAAACGTCGCTGGTGCACTCCGCCGCCGCGCGGCGAAACTGGTCGTACCTGGTCGTTTCCTCGACCGGCGTCGCCAGCCAGTCCTTCACCGCGAAGACCGGGAACCGCTCGCTGACCGACTTCAGCGGCGACGGCAAGGCGGACATCGCGACCTTCGTCCGGGGCAGCGAAGGCAGCGTCTTCGTCGCGAACTCGGACGGCGGGCAGTTCGTCGGCCGCAGCGTCAAATGGCACGACCGGTTCTCCATCGGCGACGAGATCCCGCTGACCGGCGACTTCAACGGCGACGGCAAGGCAGACGTCGCCACCTTCACCCGAGGCGTCACCGGCGACGTCTACGTCGCGCTGTCGGACGGCGCCAAGTTCAACGGCAACGGTCTGCTGTGGCACGACGACTTCGGCCACAACGACGACCGTCTCGCGATCGGTGACTTCAACGGCGACGGCAAAGACGACGTCGTCGCCTTCACCACGCGCGGCGCGGTCTACGTCGTGCTGTCCGACGGCACCAAATTCGGCCCGGCCCAGGTGTGGCACAACGGTTTCGGCTTCGGCACCGAGGTCCCGATGGTCGGCGACTTCAACGGGGACGGCAAGGACGACATCGCCACCTTCACCCGGGGCGACACCGCGGACGTCTTCGTGGCCCTGTCCGACGGCGGCAAGTTCACCGGCACCAGCGTCAAATGGCATGACAACTTCGCCTTCAACGACGAAATCCCCGCCATCGGAGACTTCAACGGAGACGGCAAAGATGACATCGCCGTCTTCACCCGAGGCCCGGCCGGGGACGTCTTCGTCGCTCTCTCCGACGGCACGAAGTTCAACGGCACCAGCGCCAAATGGCACGACAACTTCGCCTTCAACGACGAAATCCCCGCCATCGGAGACTTCAACGGCGACGGCAAGGACGACATCGCCACCTTCACCCGGGGCCCGGCCGGAGACGTCTTCGTGTCCCTCTCGGACGGCGGCCAGTTCACCGGCATCAGCGTGAAATGGCACGACAACTTCGCGTTCAACAACGAAGTCCCCGCCCCGAGGGCCATCACCGTCCTGTAGCCCGACTGTCCGTGAGGGGACCCCTGAGGGAATCTGATTCCCTCAGGGTTCCCCTCACGGCAGCCCCAGCACGGGGAAGTCTGTCTCCACTGCGACCAGTGCGGCCGTGATCTTTGTCAGTTGCGCGTACTCGATCCCCTCGAT
The DNA here is from genome assembly GCF_053611505.1 of Amycolatopsis sp. NPDC054798. Taxonomy (NCBI): domain Bacteria; kingdom Bacillati; phylum Actinomycetota; class Actinomycetes; order Pseudonocardiales; family Pseudonocardiaceae; genus Amycolatopsis; species Amycolatopsis sp. NPDC054798. The sequence continues at coordinate 25,953 of NZ_JBSHAM010000074.1, forward strand.
CCGGAACGACAACCGGTTCCCGCTCGAATGATCGGCGATCGCGACGCCCTCCGCCTCGACCCGTCCATCGGCGGCGACGGTCACGGTCAGGTCGAGCCAATCCTCCAGCGACGTCAGCCGCGCGCTGCCGCCCGACTTGTCGCAAGCTTCCAGTTCCTCCCGGAACGCCTGCAGTTCGTTGACCCGCAACCCGGCGTCCAACCGCGCGGTGAATCCGCCCGACACGATCTCGATCGGGCTGATCAGCCAGTTCCCGTCCCAGAAATCGTCCGCGCCGGGATGCATCCGCCCGCGCACCGCGATCACCAGCCGATCTCCACGCGCCGCGCCGAACGTCACCGTATGCATCCCGCTCCCCGGTAGCTCCCACTGCCTGCCCGGCCAGCATATGCAGTCCGCGAGCAAGGGATCCCGGTCCCGTCCCCGGGCCCCTCACCCGTCCGGAGCAAGCCGGGCTCCCACCGGCGGCTTGATCCGGACCCCGCACTCCGCGAAACGTGGATCGAAGACCGACTTCCGTAGGTTACCGGATTTCCGGATGCCGCCTACGGTCGGGAAATCACCACCGAGGCGGAGGGATTTTCCATGCGTTACGCGAAAGCGGCGGCGGTCGTCGCCGGGGCTGCGATGGCGTTCGGGCTCGGGGCAGCGGTCCCGGCGAGTGCCGACACGTACATCATCGGCGGCGACACCGTGAAGTCGGCCCCGTGGGGCGCCCAGATCTTCTGGGACGACGTCACCGACTACGGCGGCTTCGAATGCTCCGGCACGATCATCGCCTCACAGTGGGTGCTCACCGCACAGCACTGCCTGAACAAGCCCGGCATGCACGTCAAGGTCGGCGACGTCGCGCTGGGCCAGGGCACCGAGGCCGCGGTCGACGAGCAGAAGGCCTCGCCCAACGGCGACATCGCGCTGCTGCACCTCAAGTCCGCTGTGGACACCACGTTCATGAAGCTGGCCGAAAAGGACCCGGAAACCGGTGCCACCAACCAGATCTACGGCTGGGGCCGCACCAAGGACCAGAGCCCGCCCTCGGACACGCTCAAGACGGCGGACGTCCAGGTGACCGGCGAGAGCACGGACGCCTTCAACGGCAAGGCAATCGCCAGCAAGGGCGTCACCGGCTCGTCGTGGCACGGTGACTCCGGCGGCCCGCAGCTGGCCGACGGCGTCCAGGTCGGCGTCTGCTCGACCGGCGAAAACTCCGGCAGCGACGAACACGGCACCCAGAACTACGCCAGCATCGCCAACAGCCGCGACTGGATCAAGCAGACCGCAGGCGTCTAACCCACGCCCCATCCGTGAAGGGCTCCTTGAGGGAATCTCATTCCCTCAAGGAGCCCTTCACGGCTTTCCGGGGCCACCCAGCCCACCGCACCCAACGCCACATTGGGTGCATCTGACGCACCCAACGCCACATTCGGTGCGTCCCACGCACCCAACGCCACATTGGGGCGCAAGCCCCACCCCCAAACCGCCGCCCGCACACCCCATCCAGCCACCCACCCAAGCCGCGCGCCCACCCCCCACCACCACACCCAAACAACCCAGGCAGCCAGCCCCCGCCCTGCACCCCGATACGAAGCCCAAATGCGGTTCGAGGGGCTTGTCAAGGCATCTTTCCCGCCTTGACAAGCCCCCTCGAACCGTCATCACAATCGGCTTCGGGGTGCCCAACTCACGAACGAGGCGCAATGTCGCCGCCAGGCGACGAGCCGCCACCAGACGCCCCCACAACCAACCCCCGCAACGCCCCCTTGTCCGGCTTCCCAGACTCCGCCACCGGCACCTCCCCCACCACAGTCACCGAAACCGGAACCGCCCCCTCCCCCAACTCCTCCGCCACCGCCGCCCTCAACTCCCCCGGATTCGGCACACCCCCAGGCGCAGCAACCACAAACGCATGCACCGCCTCCCCAGTCCGCTCGTCCGGCACCCCCACCACATACGCCTGATCCACGTCCCGATGCGCCGCCAGCACCCGCTCAATCGGCCCGACGTAATGAATCACCGCATTAACAATCACCACATCCCGAGCCCGCCCGGTCAAATACAAAAACCCACGCTCATCAACCCACCCGATATCCTGCGTACGAACCCACCCGTCCACCAACACAGTCTCACTCAACGAAGGATCCCGCCAATACCCCGCAAACGCCCGAGCAGTACGCACAAACACCTCCCCAGAAACCCCCACCGGCACCACACCCCCAGCAGCGTCCCGCACCTCCAGCGAAACCCCCTCAACCGGCAACCCCACCGACCGAATAGCCTCCGGAAACTCCGCGACATCCGCCGCGTCGAGCACAGTCAATTTCCCAGTCTCAGTCTGCCCATACCCCTGCCGCAACGCGGGCCCAACCCTTTCAAACCCCTCCGCCAGCAACCCAGGCTCCACCGGCGACCCAGCGACAGTCAGCATCCGCACCCCGGAAAGATCGACCTCCTCCCGCCGCAACACATCCAGCATCCGATACAACCGAGGCACCGTAACCAACGCCGCAGTAATCCCCAACCGCGGCAATATCCACGGAAAGTCCGGCACTCCCTCCGGAATCACCACCGTCCCGCCAGCAAGCAAACAAGCCTGCAAATGCAGCACCATCACCGCACTGCTCAACGTCCCGAAGAGCAAGAACCGCCGATAATCCTCCGCGGAATCCCCCGCCCGCCGCTCCAGCCCGAACTCAGCCAACGCGTCAAACCGATACGTAACCCCCTTAGGCACCCCCGTACTGCCGCTCGTGAAAACCACCCACCCAAGATCCTCGGGCTTCCCACAAGGAACCGGTTCCTCATACACAGCAAGAAGTTCCGGCCCAACAGACAACGTCCGAACCCCAGGAAACCGCGACGCCTCGCCATCAGTCACCACCGCGACCACCCCGTCCAGCACCGCAGCGAGATGCGCCGGCGGCAACCCAGCCCGCACCCCCACCGCCCGAGCCCCCAGCGTCTGCACCGCCACCTGCGCGGCCCACCCCTCCGGCGTCACCCCGGTCGCGAGCCCCACCCCGTCCCCGGCCCGCACCCCCGCTGCCCGAAGCCCGGCCGCGAACCGCCCGACCAGCTCAAGCACCTCGCCCCGGCTCACCCGCCGATCCCCGTGCTCGAACGCGATCGCCTCCGGCGCGCGCCGCAGCGAATCGAGCAGCTCCTGGGGAAATGCCATGACACCGTCCTCCCGTCGGGCCAGCCCGCCGCGGCTGGCCCGGCCAGAGGTACCGGAGAGATCTCAGAATCCCCTCAACGCATGCCGCTCATCGGGAACGCCAGCACGAGACCGCACCGCCAGCACCCCGCCCAGCGCCACCACGGCGACCAGCCCAGCCGTCGCGGCGAGCGTCCAGAAGTCCGGCCGGACGATCGACTGCCCGCGCATCGCCTGCCACGCCGTAATGACGATGACCCCGGCGTATCCCACCGCGGCCGTCCACACCAGCCGCCGCCGCACGAGTTCGTTCGACAGCACCGGATACCGCCGCGACAGCGCCACCAGCGCGAGAGCGAGCAGCGGCAACGCCTGGATCGCGTGGATCCCCACGAAATGCGTGATCCGCAGATCCCCGCCGACCGTGCTCCAGCCCAGCAGCGGCAGTCCCGGTCCGCCGTCCTCGAGCCCGATCGTGTGCCCGCCGATCATCGACGGTTTGCCGCCGCCGTCCAGCACCCGCTGCTGTGCCGGGCTGGCCGAGAACATCATGAGCGCCAAGCCCATTCCGCCCGCCGCGAGCGCGGTTCCCCAGCGCAGCGCGGACGTCAGCGCGCGGTCCGGCAGCTTTTGGAACAGCAGCAGGACAACCACCGCCGCGGTCGCGCCCCACGCGACGAACGCGCCGGTGGCCAGAAGATTGCCGATCATGTCGTCAGCTGGCGTCGCGTGGTTGAAGTGCAGCGGACGGTCGTTCACGAGCACCTGCCACACCAGCAGCGCCATGTCCGTGCCCATCCCGGCCGCGAACACCGTGCCCATCCACCAACCGGCCCGGCGGCCGCGTTTCACCAGCGACAACAGCCATGCCAGGGTCGGCGCGTACAACGCCACCGAAACCGCGAATTTGAACGGTTTCGCCCACAGCGGCGCGTTGACGAGCGTGCGATCATCCAGCAGCAGCCCGAACCCGCACACGACGAGCAGCAGCACCATCGCCCCGGCCAGCACCCCCAGCGGGCGGTGCAGCCGGAACAGCCGTAATCCCCAGGAAGTCATGCGAACAGCCTCGCCGCGCGCGGGGAGCCGGACACTGGCGCGCTCCCCCGTCTTGCTGGTAGGGCGAACCCCACCTGTGGGTAATAGTGCCGTCAAAGCGACCGGCAGTTGTGCCGTTTGACCACACCCGCTCTTTTTCTAGCGTGACATTCACACCGCGCGGCCCGCCGCGCACCGGGATTTTCCACGAGAGGGAAGGAGGTGGCCCGTCAGATGTCCAGTCCGGGATTCCAGGCAGATTCCGCTGCCATGACGCGCGCCGTCCAGGGCTTCGAGGAAACCGCTTCGAACGCTAAGACGACCATGGCCAGCTTGGAGTCCGAGCTGACCGAGACGCTGCGGAACTACAAGGGCGACCAGGCGGTCGCCTTCTGGGACCTGCAGCGCAGGCTTCAGGAGAAGATGGGCGCCGCCGTCCGGGAGCTCGACACCATGTCGCAGCTCGTGCACACCAGCCACGCGAACTACAACTCGGGCGACTCCGACGTGCACCAGAGCTTCCAGAGCGTCAGCCACACCGTCGAGGGCAACGTGATCCCTCGCCTCAACCCCTGAGAGAGGACAAGACACCATGGCTGACGTCGTAGAAATCAGCTTCGGGGCGCTGCAGCACAGCTCCGCCTCGCTCGCCGCCAAGGCGAAGGCACTGACCTCCCAGCTGGAGCAGCTGCACCAGAACCTGCAGCCGATCACCCAGACCTGGTACGCCTCGGGCAGCTCCGCCGGTGAAGCGGCGCGCGCCTCCGAGACCCGGCTCCGCCAGGCGACCGCCGACATCGTCGCGATCATCGCGCAGTTCGGCACCAAGGTCGGCGACGCCCACGATCTCCAGCACCAGCTGGAGAACCGCAACCAGGGCCTGTTCGCCTGATCCGGCCCCGACGCCGGCCGTCCGGGGCGGGACCACCCCCCGCCCGCTCCGGACGGCCGGCTTTCCCGCGTCCTGCCGCACGAGAGGTCACCGGCCGATGCCCGACCAGTCGTACTACGTCCACCTGGAATCGCTGACGGACTTCGTCCGGGAGCTGGAAACCCAGATCCACGCGATGTCCCGGCCGAACGACTTCCTGCGCACCCTCGGGGAGCATCCGCTGCTGTTCGGGGAGTTCGGGGAAGCCGCTTCGCTCGCCGACGCCCATCGCGCCGCGGTCGCCGAAATGCAGGGCCTGCTGGCGCAGGTCCGCGAGGCGATCACGTTCGCGCAGGACGTCACCACCACCGTCGCCGACGGATACGCCCAGGCCGACCAGTCGGTCGCGGGCGACCTGCACCGCTCGGGTCAGCAGACCGGTCTGCTGGACCCGCTTTTTTCGTTGCTGGGCCTTGATTCCTCAGGGGGTAAGGACGCATGAGCGGCCCTCGCACCAACTTCGCCGGCTACACCCACCAGCAGCTCTACGCGATGCTGCAGGCGGGCGACCCGACCACCGCGCGCGCCGCGGCCGAGCAGTGGAACTCGGCCTCCCGCGGGCTGTACGACCAGGCCGAGAACCTGTCCGACCAGCTCACCGACTTCTCCAGTTCGTGGACCGGCGGCGCGGCCGACCAGTACCGGACCATGATGACCGACCTGGTCGGCGGCATCCGCAAGGTCGCGGTCACCGCGCAGGGCATGCGCGACATGCTGGAGGACGCCGCGGACGCGCTGGTCAAGGCGAAGGCCGAGATGCCGCCGCCGGTCGCGGTGCCGGACGTCTCCCCGGCCGACGTCGCGCTGGCGGTCAACCCGCCGCTGCTTCCGCCGGACACCCCGCCGGCCACGATCATCGCCGCGACCCAGCAGCGGCAGCAGGCGATCGCCAACGTCGAAGCGCAGCAACAGGCCGCCAACGCCGCCGGCTCCGCGCACGCGAAGGCGATCGTCGTCATGAACAACCTGGCGACGAATTACGACACCGCCGAGGATTCGATCCCGGTCTCGCCGAACGCGGCCGCCCCGCCGCCCAAGCCGGTTCCCGGCGGCGGCGCCTCCACCGGTGGCGCCACCGGCCCGATCGGCAACAGCCCGGACGGCGGGACGTCGGTCGGAGCCCCAGTCGACTCGCACCCGCTGCCCACCGACGGCACGCAGGTCCCCGGTTCCCAGCCCGGTCACCCGGCGCAGAACCCGGGCAGCCCGCTGTTCGGCGACATGTTCACCGCCGGTCTCGCGGCCGCGTCCGCCGCCGCGTTCGGCCGCTTCGGGTCGATCATGCCGAGGGTGCCGCCGTGGGCCTCGGGCAAGGACAAAGACAAGGACGGCAAGGACAAAGAGCAGGACGTTCCTCCGGGTGTGAAGCTCGGCGGCGGAGCCGGTCCGGCGGGCGGTGGCGGCGGCGGGATCCCGGTCGGCGGCGGGGAAGCCCCGTCGATCGACGGCGGCGGCGGCATTCCGTCCGGCGGCGGCTTCAGCGGAGCCGGGGAGGCCCCGGCCGCGCACTCCGGGCTCGCCGGGAACGCGCCGTCGAACGTCCTCAGCGGGCTCGCGGGCGGTGCCGCAGGCGCGGCGGGCGCGGCGGCCAAGAGCGCCATGCCGATGATGCCCATGATGCCGATGGGCGGCATGGGAGCAGGCGGCGACATGGGCTCCGGCCGCCGGATTCCCGCGTGGCTCGTCGAAACCGAGAACGTGTGGGGCCAGCAGGCTCCGGTCGCGCCCTCGGTCATCGGCGAAGAGCCGGCCGACCAGCCGTGACCGACGGCTACCGGGTCGCCCCGGCGAAACTCGCCGGCGCGGCGTCCGAATTGGACGCTCGCGCCGGCGCGCTCCGGACCGTGCAGCGGGCCGTGGCGGGCGAACGAGTGCCCGCCACGGCTTTCGGCCAGGTCTCCGCGTCGTCCGGCTGTGCCGCCGGGCTCGCGAAAACGCTCGGCGCCCTCGCCGCCGATGTCGACCAGCGCGTCGTTCGCGCCCAGGTCCTCCGGGACGGACTCACCGCGTCGTCGGCGGGTTACCGGCGCGCTGACGAGCAGGTGGCGGCGATGTACCGGTCGCTGCTGCCGGAAGACCCGGTGCCATCAGCCGGGAAATCCGCGAGCAGCGGCGGCTGGGCCGGGACCATCGCGGCCAACCGGATGAAGGTTTCCGACGCGCTCGCCGCCGAACGGACCCGGCTGGCGGGACTGTCCGATCCGGACGCCATCGCCCGTTCGAAGCGGCGAATCGCTTTGTACCAAAGCATTCTCGACGACCACCGGCAGATCCTGCGGTTCGATCCGTCCGGCAACGGCCGGATCGCCGAACTGGTCGGCTCGATCCAGCCGGGCACGCGCAACGTCGGGCTGTTCGTGCCCGGCGTGCACACCCGGATGGACACTTTCCAGTCCTACGCCGACCTCGGCCGCAGCCTCGTCGCCGCGGACCCGAGCGGCCGGACCGCGATGGTCGTCTGGGCCGACGGGGTGTTCCCGCAGAACGTCACCACCGAAGGCTCCGAAGCCAGCTACGCGCAGACGATGGCCCCGAACCTCAAAGCGTTCGGCGACGAACTGCGCGGCCAGGTCGACTCCCAGACCGGCGGAGCGGCCACGATCACCGCGATCGGCCACAGCTACGGCGGCGCCACCGTCGGGCTCGCTGACCAGCAAGGCTTGCCAGTGGACCGGGTGCTGCACGTAGAGTCGGCGGGCATGGGACACGGCGTATGGAGCCCAGCGGACCTGCCGCCGAGCCAGGCCGGCGTGCAGCGGTATTCGATGACCGCGCCGCTGGATCCGATCATCCTCGCCCAGGGCAACGCCGGGGCACTGGAATGGACCGGCATCGGCCACGGCGCCGACCCGGACACCTTCCCCGGCGTCACCGAACTCACCACCGGCCGCGACGCCGCCGGAAACGTGCAGTGGGGCCTGTCCTCGCACAGCGGCGTGCTCAAACCGGGTTCGGATTCGTGGGAGAACATCTACGGCGTGCTGACCGGCGGCCACGTCACTGAAGCGCCCGTGCCGGTCCCGGCGGTGCTGCCGTGATCACGCGCGAACTGAAGGATCTGGCTGCCGAGCTGACGAACGTGATCGACAGCGTCGCCGCGGCGTTCGGCCCGCGCGCACTGCCCACAGTGGACGGTGAGCTGGACTGCGATCCTTCGCAGCCTGGACATCTGGTGTGCTGGCAGTACGGGGTGCGGCTGGAGGACAGCCCGGGCGCGCCGCGGGTTCTGGCCGAAGCGGTGCGGCCGACGTTGGAAGCGGCGGGCTGGGAATCCTACGACCGCAGCACTTACCGGGAAGTCATCGCGCGGTTTTCCCGTGATGGCGCGGATTTCAGCGTGCACATCGCGCGCGACGGACGCGGGGTGGCCATCATCGGCTCGACGCGTCTCGTGAGTGTTGATCCCGGTTAGGGCGCACCGCGTTCCGGCTGCCTACGTGCGGGCTCAAGCGCCCCAATGCCACATTGGGTGCGTCACATGCACCCAATGTGGCATTCGGTGCGTCACATGCACCCAATGCCACATTGGGGCGCACTATCGCCTCTCGACCCGCACCGCCGGAGGTTCCCGCCTCGTGAGTGCTGATCGCGGCTAGAACCGGCATCGCCACTCACGACCCCCACCTGCCGCACTCACCCGCTAAACCGCGACGGCCGCCATCCGCGCCGCCGCCCCCGCCGAAACGCCGCCACTCCGATTCCCGCAGCGGCCGCCACCGCGACCCCGCCCACCGCGACAACCCCCGCCGCCACGTCCGACGTCGGCCGAGCCTGCGCCGCAGCCGGAACCACCGCGGGCAACGCAGACCGCACCGCCGCCGCACTCGGACCGGGCGCGTCCGCGGGCAACATCGACGACACCGCCGCGTAAGCGTCGACCATCCCCCAGCCCCGGCGCGGATCGTGCGCCCCGGACGGCGGGCGGGAAGCGGTCAGCAGCAACCGGTTCACCACTTGCTCGCCCTTCAGTTCCGGATGCGCCGAGCGAACCAGCGCGGCCACCCCGGCGACGTACGCCGCGGCCAGACTCGGGTCGGTGATCGGCCACCGATGCGCGACCGCACCACCGCCGCCCGCCGACGTGCTCACCAGATTCGCGCCGGGCGCGGCGATTCCCAGGTAATCCCCGGCTTCGCTCTGCACCGGCGCGCCGGATTCGTCCGTCGAGCCGACGGCGAGCACACCCGCCGAAGCTGTCGGATAGGTATGCGCCCCTTGCTGAGTGGCCGCCGCAGCCGAAACCACCACCGCCCCGCGCGACTTCGCGTGGTCAAGCGCCGCACTCAGCGCCGGGCTGTCCGAACCCGCCGGGACCGCCACGAGAATCACTCCCGCACCACGGTCGACCGCCGTGTCGATCGCCCCCGCCAGCGCACCTGGATCGCCGCCGCGGTCCGAGGACGAACCGTTGCTTTCGGTGTAGCGCAAGGGAAGCAGCTTCACTCCGGGCGCGACGCCGGTGAACGTAGTCTCGTTCGCCAGCTGCGCGCCGACAATTCCCGCGGCGATCGTGCCGCGGCCGTCGCAGTCGGAATCCGCGGTGCCCGCGCCGCCGAGCAGTTGCCCTGGCCCGAATTGCGCGTTCTGCTTGTCGACGCCGGTGCCGATCACCGCGACGGTCTGGCCTTCTCCCCTGGTCAGCGCCCACAGCCGCGGCGGATTCACCAGCCGCTGCCCCCAGGACACCGCCCCGGTGTACGGGCCGGACGGATTCGCGCACGAGGCTGCCCTCGCCGAGGTCGCCGTGCTGGGCAGGCCGAGCACCACGAGCGCGGCCACCGCTCCGGCGGCAATTCCCCGCACCGCGGCCCCCTCCCCTTGTCCGACAAGGAGATTCTAGGGGAGAGCGGGCCGCGGCGACAGGGTCAACGCAGGTCCATCCCGAGATCCAGCGCGGGCGAGGAATGCGTGAGCCCGCCGACGGAGAGATAGTCCACACCGGACTCGGCGTACGGCCGCGCGCGGTCGAGCGTCAGCCCGCCGGACGACTCCAGCCGCGTCTTCGGCGACACCTCGTCCCGCCGCGCGACCGCCTTCACGCATTCCTCCGGCGTGAAGTTGTCCAGCAGCACCTCGTCCGCGCCAGCGGCCAGCGCCTCGTCCAACTGGGCGAGATCGTCCACTTCGACCTCGCACGCCAGCTGCGGCGCCTGTTCCCGCGCCGCCGCCAGCGCGGCGGTGACCGAACCGGCCGCGACCACGTGGTTGTCCTTGATCAGCACCGCGTCGCCGAGCCCCATCCGGTGGTTCACACCGCCGCCGCACCGCACGGCGTACTTCTGCAGCAGCCGCAACCCCGGCAGGGTCTTGCGCGAATCCCTCACCGCGGCACCAGTTCCCTCGATCGCGGACACCCACGCCGCGGTCGCCGTCGCCACTCCGGACAGCAGGCACAACAGGTTCAACGCCGTGCGCTCCGCGGTCAGCAACCCGCGCACCGGACCGCGCAGCACGAGCACCGGTTCTCCCGCCACCGCGGCCGAACCGTCCTCCCGGATCGAGACCACCTCGTAGTCCGCGCCGAGCACCTCGTCGAACACCGCCAGCGCCACCGGAATCCCGGCCACGACACCGGCGACGCGCGGGGTCAGCTCCGCCACCGCCCGTGCGTCCGCCGGAACCGTGGACGCCGTCGTCGCGTCCGGCCCGTACCGCAAATCCTCTTCCAGCGCAGTGGTCACGACCCGCCGGACATCGGCGACGTCCAGCCCGTCCACCACCAGCGCCTGAACGACCGATTCGGAGAATTCCCCGCTCATGCCACTCCTTCCAACGACGTCGCTTCGACCAGCACCGGCTGTCCCGACGGGCTCAGCCGGATCAGCTGGCTCCGCCGCAATCCTTCGTCACGCTCCGGGAAGTCCGTCCGCACGTGACATCCCCGCGATTCCGTCCGCCGCTCCGCCGCCGCCAGCAACGCTTGCGCCACAAGGGTGAGCGCGGCGTCCTCAACCGCGGCGTGCGTCCACAACGGACTGTCCTTTGCCGACAAGTCGAGCACCGAACCCGCGGCCGCGAGCCCGTCCGCGTCCCGGCCGATCGCCGCGTACCGGCTCATGACCCGTTGCAGCGCATCACGTTCGGCCGCCGGAGCCGTTGTCCTTTCCGGAATGCGGCCCCGCGAAGGATCCGGCAGCAACCCAGCGGCCAGGTCCGCCGCGACCGCCTCCGCAGTCCGCTGCCCGACAACCAGCCCTTCGAGAAGACTGTTGGACGCCAACCGGTTCGCCCCGTGCAACCCGGTCCGCGCCACCTCACCCGCCGCGTACAACCCGCGCACGCTCGACCGTCCGTCCACAGTGGCCACCACCCCACCGCATGCGAAGTGCGCCGCCGGGGTCACCGGGATCGCGTCCACCGCCGGGTCGATACCGAGCACCGCGCACGCGGCGTGCACCGTCGGGAACCGCTTCGCGAACCCGGAAATACCGGTGGCGTCAAGGAAAACGTGATCGTCGATGCCGCCGGGAGCCAATGTCTGCCGCCGGGTGATCGCCGCTGCCACGACGTCGCGCGGAGCCAGATCGCCCAGCGGATGCACCCCAGCCATCACCGAAGCGCCCGCGCCGTCCACGAGCGTCGCGCCCTCCCCGCGCACCGCCTCCGTGACGAGCGGACACCGCCCGCGCGCGCCCGGCGTGTACAGCACCGTCGGGTGGAACTGCACGAACTCGATGTCGGCCACCGCCGCCCCGGCGCGCAACGCGAGCGCCAGCCCGTCGCCGGTCGCGATCTCCGGATTGGAGGTCGCCTGGTACAGCTGCCCGAAGCCACCGCTGGCCAGCACCACCGCGGAAGCACGCACGACGCCCGGCACGCCGTTGCGGTCGAGCACCGTCACACCGGCCACCTCGCCCGCCGGCGTGCGCAGCGCGTCGACCGCGATGTGGTGCTCCAGCACCGGAATCCGCCGTTCGCCCGCCTGCGCGACCAGCGCGCGCTCGACTTCCGCACCGGTCGCGTCGCCGCCCGCGTGGATCACCCGGAACGCACTGTGCCCGCCCTCGCGAGCCCGCGACAGCAGCCCGCCCGAGCTGTGGTCGAACACCGCACCGTTCTGCCGCAGCTCGGTGACGGCCGCCGGACCCCCGCCGACGATCGACCGCACCGCGTCCTCGTCGCAGATCCCGGCACCGGCGGTGAGCGTGTCGGCCGTGTGCTGCTCGACCGTGTCGCCCTCGTCCCGCTCGCCGTCGAGCACCACGGCCACGCCGCCCTGCGCCCACCGGGTGTTGCCGTCAGCGACCGCCGCCTTCGTCACGACCAGCACGTGCAGCCCGAGCTCTCGGGCCCGCAAAGCTGCGGACAACCCCGCCACGCCGCTGCCGATCACCACTACGTCGGCGCGCGCCTCCCAGCGCGGCTCCGGTGAGGTTTTCGCCTCACCGGCGTTAACTAGGCCACTCATTCTCCACCGCCAGGCTGCCCGATCTCGATCATCCGCTGCACCGAAGCGCGGGCCCGCGAGGCCGTCTCCGGGTCGACGTGCACCTCGTCCGCACCCTCGGTGAGGCTCCGCAGCAGCGCGGCCGGGGTGATCATCTTCATGTACCGGCACGACGCCCGGTCGTTCACCGCGCGGAAGTCGATCTCCGGCGCGGCCTTGCGCAGCTGGTGGATCATGCCGATCTCGGTGGCCACGAGCACCGAGCGCGCCTTGGTGTCGCGCGCCGCGTGCACCATGTCGCCGGTGGAGAGGATCTTGACCCGCTCCGGGGCCACCGCACCCTCTCCGGCCAGGTAAAGCGCCGAGGTCGCGCAGCCGCATTCGGGGTGGATGAACAGGTCGGCGTCCGGGTTTTCCTCGGCCCGCGCGGCCAGCTCGGCCCCGTTGATGCCGGCGTGCACGTGGCACTCCCCGGCCCAGATGTGCATGTTCTCGCGCCCGGTCACACGCTTGACGTGTGCGCCGAGGAACTGGTCCGGGAGGAAGAGAACTTCCTGGTCAGCCGGGATGGAAGCGACCACGTCGACCGCGTTCGACGACGTGCAGCAGATATCCGTCTCGGCCTTGACCTCGGCCGTGGTGTTCACATACGAGACGACCACCGCGCCCGGGTGCTCGGCCTTCCATTCGCGCAGCTGGGCGCCGGTGATGGAATCGGCGAGCGAGCAGCCTGCCCGCGCGTCCGGGATCAGCACCGTCTTCTCCGGGGCCAGGATCTTCGCCGTCTCGGCCATGAAGTGCACGCCGCAGAAGACGATCGTGGACGCTTCGCTGCTGGCCGCGATCCGGCTGAGCGCGAGGGAGTCGCCGGTGAAGTCGGCGATGTCCTGGATCTCCGGGACCTGGTAGTTGTGCGCGAGCAGCACCGCGTCGCGTTTCCGGGCGAGCTCCCGCACGCGGGCCGCCCAATCCGCGTCCGCCTCGACCCCGCCGTAGGGAGTCAAGTCCTGGTCAAGCGTGGTGGTCATATCTTCGGCCCTCTCGAGGATCGCCGGCCTCGGAACCGGATCGACCCCGGTTCCGCCCCATCCAGGTTTTCGCCTTACAATCGAAAACCGTGCGAAGCCATATTAACACCCGAGCCCCCCTCGCCCACGAGGTTCTGGCGGCAGTCCTTCAAGTGCGCTCGGACACACTCCGGGTGCTGCTGTGGCGCCGAGCGCTCGATCCGCACCTCGGCCGCTGGTCGCTGCCCGGCGGCAGGCTGCGCCCCGACGAGGACGTCGAAACGTCGATCCGGCGGCAGCTCGCGGAGAAGGTGGACGTGCGCCAGCTCAAGCACGTGGAGCAACTCGCCGTCTTCAGCGCCCCGGACCGTGTTCCCGGACCGCGGGTCGTGGCCACCGCGTTCCTCGGCCTGGTCCCCTCGGATGTGGACCCCGTGGTCCCCGAAGACACCGAATGGCACGACGTGAACGCCCTGCCGCGCACCGCGTTCGACCACGAAGCGATCGTGCTGCGCGCCCGCGACCGCCTGCGGTCGAAATTGAGCTACACCAACCTGGGTTTCGCACTGGCCCCAGAGGAATTCACCATCTCCGCCCTGCGCGGCCTGTACTCCGCCGCACTCGGCTACAAAGTGTCCGCCACGAACCTGCAACGCGTGCTCCAGCGACGCGGTTTGCTAGTCCCCACCGGGCACACCGCGCCCCCCGGCCGGACCGGCGGACGACCTGCGGCACTGTTTTCTTTTGCCGCCAAAGACATGCACATCACCGACCCTTTCGCGGTGCTGAAACCCCCGCCGCGGCGGTAAACACGAACTGCGGCGGTGCTCCGCAGCCCGTACCGTGGACGCGTGACCGAGCCAGAGCAATGCCCCAGCGGAACGGCGACACTGCCGTTGTTCCCGCTGCAGACAGTGCTGCTCCCCGGTACGCACCTGCCGCTGCACATCTTCGAACCGCGCTACCGGCAGCTCACCGCGGACCTGGTCACCGGCAATGTCCCCGAGCACGAGTTCGGCGTAGTCGCCCTGCGCGCCCCGCTGGTCCGCGAGGTCAGTGGTCTGGACCACCTGTACAGCGTCGGCTGCAGCACGATCCTGCGCGAAGCGAAACGCCTCCCGGACGGCCGCTACGACGTGGTCACCCGCGCCGCCCGCCGCTTCCGCCTGCGCGAACTGCACCGAGCGGCCGCGCCCTACCTGATGGCCGTGGTCGACTGGCTCCCCGACGACCCGATCCCGCCCGCGATGGAACCGACCGCCCGCCAGCTGGCCGAGGTAGCCCGAGCCGCCCACCAGCGCTACTGCGAAGCCGCCTGGCACGCAGACGACTGGCACCCCCCGCACGACGACGCCGACCTGGGCGAACTCGCCTACCAGCTAGCCGCCGACTGCCTGCTGCCGCTAGAAGACCGTCAGCTGCTGCTGGAGGAACCCCACCCGCTGCGCCGCCTGCGCGTCGTCTGCCGCCTGCTCACCAGAGAAGCCGGATTCCTGGAAACCCTGGGGGCGGTCCCCCTGCCGCCGACCGAACTGGCGACCTTCACCAAACCCTCGGACCTGAACTAGCCCCCCCGGTCCTTTGGGTCCGGCCACCTTCACAGCCCCTGTTTTCCTCAGGGTCTCTCTCACGCCCCCGCGACCGTCCGTGAGGGGCCCCTTCACGGACTGAGCTTCCCTCACTGCCCCCTTGCACAGCCCGCCCCCCGCTCACCGCGATGCGCCCCAATGTGGCATTGGGTGCATGCGATGCACCCAATGTGGCGTTCGGTGCATGCGATGCACCCAATGCCACATTGGGGCGCTAGCCCCACCCACCAAACCGCAGCCCGCGCACACAACCCCACCAACGCAGCCACACTCCCCCACACCCCGATACGAAGCCAAAAACGCGGCGCGGGGGTGCTTGTCAAGGCATCTTTC